>DAIRFU010000035.1:4774-19711 GCA_036794935.1 Kofleriaceae bacterium
CGCGAGCGCTACCGCGAATGACCATCTCGACCGTATAGCTCACTCACGGCGATTTCTCGCCGCGCTGGCGCTCACTTGACGTACTTGACGTTCGCCTCGACGTACACCGATTCACCGATCGATGGATAGAGTCCGCCGCTCAGCAAGCTCGCGACGCCGGCGCCGGTGTGCAGCAGGATCGGTCCGAATACCTGATCGAGCAGGTAGTAGCGGCCCTTGAGGTCGGCGGCGACCCAGTTGAACGACGCGTACTGCCCCATGTCGTCGGGGCCGCATCAGACAGGAGATCCTGCGCGCGCCGCTACACGGCTCACCGTGAGTCACGGGTGAGCGTCGGGCAGGGCCCGGGTAGGCGCGGACGTGCTGCCGCTACTTGGCGGCCATGTCGCCGACGATCGCGATCGACTCCTCGATCCACGGATCGCGCGCGAGGCTGTCGCGCCACTTCTGGATGCGATCGTCCTTGCGGCCACCGGGCGTCGTCGTCGGCGCGTGCGCCTCCTCGAGCGGATTGACCGACAGCTTCGCCGGCGCCTTCTTGAAGTCCGGCGATGCCGCCTCGAGCGCTGCCTTCTGCTCGGCGCGGCGCTTCTCCCACGCGGCGCGCTGGAGCGGCACCTTCGTGTCATCGCGGCGCGCCTTCAGGAGCTGGGTGGCGACCGAGATCTTGGTCAGCAGCGGGTTCTTCGCGACGCGCGCGGCACTCTTCTGCGCGAGCTTCGCGATGTTGTACGACACCGGCCACTTCGTGAACGGCGCCGGCGAGATCTGCGACCACGCGATCGCGTGCTTGAGCGACGCTTCGCCCGCCTCGATGTGCGCCGCCGGATCGGGCAGCAGGATGTCGGGGTGGATGCCCTCGCGCTGGTTCGACTTGCCGCTGGGGCGGAAGAACTGCTGGATCGTGATCTTGAGGACGCCGAGCTCGATGCGGCCGCCGGTCGCGCGATCCAGATCGGCGAGCGTCTGCACGGTGCCCTTGCCGTGGGTCGGACCGGTACCCACGATCACGGCGCGGCCGTAATCCTGCAGCGCACCGGCGAGGATCTCCGAGGCCGACGCGCTGAACCGATCGACGAGCACGACGAGCGGACCGTCGTACTCGACGCCGGCATCGCGGTCGGAGAGGACCTGCTTCTGGCCGTCGCTGTCGCGGACCTGGACGACGGGCCCCTTGTCGATCAACAGGCCCGTGATGTCGATCGAATCGCTGAGCAGGCCGCCGCCGTTGCTGCGGATGTCGAGCACGACACCGTTGACCTTCTTCTGCTTCATCTCGTGGAACAGCCGCTTGAGGTCACCGGCCGACGTGCGCGCGCTGCCCTTGCCGCCGTAGAAGCTCGGCAGGTGGATGTAACCGAACGACTTGCCGTTGCGGTTGATCACCGCGCCCTTGGCGTACGCCTCCTCGATGACCACGACGTCGCGCGTGATCGCGATCGTCGCCTCGCCGCCGGTGGGCTTCTGCACGCGCAGCCGCACGGTGGTGCCCTTCGGGCCGCGGATCATCTTGACGACATCGTCGATGCGCATGTCGAACACGTCGATGGGGTCCTGCTTCTCCTGCTGGACCGACAGGATCAGGTCGCCGGTCGCGAGCTTGCCCTGCCGCCAGCTCGCGCCGCCGGGCACGATCTCGACGATCTCGATCAGGTGATCCTTCTCGCGCAGCACGGCACCGATGCCCTCGAGCGAGCCGCTCATGCGGATATCGAAGTTCGCCTTGTCGGCGGAGGACAGGTAGTTGGTGTGCGGATCGAGCACGCTGGTGACCGCGTTGATCAGCTCGGCCGCTGCGTCGAGGGGACCCGGGGTCTTGAGCCGCGCGAAGCGGCCGGAATAGGTCTTCGCGAGCTCGCTGCGCGCCTTCTCCTCGCGGCCCTCGGGGGTCGTCGGGATCTGGGAGACCGGCAGCGTGCTGGTGTCGTCCTCGTCGTCGGCATCGGCATCGGCATCGGCATCGGGACCCTCGGCCTTGTCCTTGCCCTTGTCCTTATCCTTGCTCTTGTCCTTGTCGTCCGCCGCGGCCTTCAGGCGGGTCTCCATCGCGGTGACACGCTCGAGCACCTCGAGCTCGAGCCTCTTGCGCCACCGCTCGTCGAGCTCCTGCTCGGTCGTGGCGAGCTGGAGCTTCTCGGGATCGATCTCGACGTACTCCTCGTTCGTGAAGTCGAGCGGCTTGCTCAGCACGTTACCGACGACCTTCTCGATGACCGTGACGCGCTGGACGAACCGCTTGCTGCCTTCGTGGGCGAGGTCGAGCGAGCCGTCGTGCAGCTCGTCGTCGATCTTGTCGGCGTACTTCTCGAGCGCATCGCGATCGGACGCGAGCAAGAACATCTTGCCGGCATCGAGCGCCTCGATGTACGCGTCGAACGCCTGGCGGGACACGCCGTCATCGATCTTCTTGCGCAGCAGATGCTCCTCCTCGAGGAGCTGCGACACCGTGAGCGACAGCGCCTTCTCGCGCGGATCGGGGGCCGGATTCTGCGGCTCGATGGCCGCGGAGGCGAGCCCGACATCCTTGGCAGCCGACTTCGACTCGGTCGAGGCGGGCGCCTTGGGTGAACAGCTGATCAGGGCGAGCGCGACAATGGAAAGCCGATGCACCTACCGAGTCTAGCCCGGGCCAGCCGCGCTTCCAGGGTGTTGTCGAAAAGTTGCCCGGACCTGACCGAGTGATTTAGGGCTTTTCATGGGCCCGAACCATATGGAAGCAACGAACACCAGTTCGGAGGTCGTGCCGGTCGCGGACATGGTCCCCGAGGCACCGGCCGCCGTCCTGCGCGGCACGGCCCGGGGGCTCGAGGTCGTGATCGACGGCACCGCGAGCATCGAGGCCGTCACCAGCGCGATCATGAAGCGGCTCGACGAGGCACCGGGATTTTTCCGCGGGAGCGACGTCCGAATCCGCGTCGAGGACGGCCCGCTGCCCGTCGGCTGCCTGGCACGCCTGGACGAGATCGCGATGATGTTCGAGCTGCGCATCGTCGAGGTCGGCGCGGCCAAGCGTGCGTCTCAGCTCGCCAGCGAGGCGGTGCCCGAGCCGGTCGCCGAGCCGACCCTCGCGGTCGGATCGATGCCGTCGCCGGCCTGCGAGGAGCCAGTCGCGGCCCTCGAACCGCTCGCCGCGCCGGTCGCCGCGCCGGTCGCCGCGCCGGTCGCCGAGCGGGTTGTCGAGGCGCTCGCCGTTCCGGTGTCCGCGCCGGTCCCGGAGCCGAGCACCGGTACGCGAATCGTGATCGGGCCGGTTCGCTCGGGAGTGATCCTCGAGCACGTCGGCCATCTCTTCATCTTCGGCGACGTCAATCCCGGCGCCGAGGTCCGCGCGAGCGGCAACATCGTCGTGCTCGGCCGCCTGCGTGGCACCGCGCACGCCGGCATCGGCCTCGAGGTCGGGTTCATCCTGGCGCTCCGGCTCGAGCCGCAGCAGCTGCGAATCGGCCGCAAGGTCGCGCGCGCCGCCGACAGCGACACCCCTACCTCCGAGCCCGAGATCGCGTACCTCACCGGCGACAGCGTCGTCGTCGAGCGCTACCTCGGCAAACTTCCGAAGAATCTCGCCACCAGCCTCTAAGGAGTCATCGTCATGGGTCGAGCCATCGTCATCACATCAGGCAAAGGCGGCGTCGGAAAGACGACGACCACCGCCAATCTCGGCGCGGCGCTCGCGCAACTCGGGCACAGCGTCGTGCTGATCGATGCCGACATCGGCCTGCGCAACCTCGACGTCGTCATGGGCCTCGAGAACCGCATCGTCTATCACGTCGTCGATGCCATCCAGGGCAAGTGCACGGTGCAGAAGGCGCTGATCAAGGATCGCCGCATCGAGAACCTGTGGCTCCTGCCGGCGTCGCAGACCGACGACAAGGATGCCGTCACGCCCGAGGACATGCGCAGCCTCGTGTTCGAGCTCAAGGCGCAGTACGACTTCGTGCTGATCGACTGCCCCGCCGGCATCGAGCAGGGCTTCAAGAACGCGATCGCGGGCGCCGACGAGGCGGTCGTGGTCGCGACCCCGGAGGTCTCGTCGATCCGCGACGCCGATCGCGTGGTCGGCCTGCTCGCCGCCGCCGACGTGCCGGCGCGTCTGGTCGTCAACCGGATCTCGTCGACCCTGGTGAAGCGCGGCGACATGCTGTCGCAGAGCGACGTCATCGAGATCCTCGCGCTCGACCTGCTCGGCGCGATCCCGCTCGACGATCAGGTGATCGCGACGACGAACAAGGGCGTGCCCGCAGTGATCGAGGGCAAGTCGATCGCGGCCAAGGAGTTCATCCGCATCGCCAAGGCGCTCGCCGGCATGGAGCTCGAGGAGCGCGAGTCGGTCGGCTTCTTCACCCGACTGAGCCGCGCGCTCGGCCTGTCGGCGACGCCGGCGTAAGGAGTGCCCATGTGGAACGGGATCAAGAACCTCTTCACGGGTAAGTCCAGCCGCGATGTCGCGAAGGGACGCCTGCACCTCGTGCTCGCGCACGATCGCACCGGTCTCGAAGGCGGTCGCCTCGAGGAGATGCGCGCCGAGATCGCGGCCGTGATCTGCAAGTACGTACCGATCGACTCCGAAGCTGTCGAGATCCAGATCGAGACGCGCAGCCGCGCGACCCAGCTCACCGTGTCGAGCACGGTGCAGCCCCGCAACGCGTAGTCGACGCACCGTCGGCGCAGGGCTCAGCCGATCATCGCGAGCAGGCGCTCCGGGTCGTCGCTCTCGATCCAGTCGACGCCGAGCGCGACGAGCCGCTCGACCTCCTGCGCGGTCATCGCGCTCGGCGAGATCGGCTTGCCCGTCGTCGAGCCGAGCGGGAACAGCGTGTGGGTGCCGATCGCGATGCCCTGCGCGTGCAGGCGCGTGACGGTACGGCTGCCGACGATCGTGTGCTCGGCGCCGACGACCCGGGTGCCGAGCAGGCGGCCGACCAGGTTCGTCTCGAGGATGCGGTTGAGCAGCCGGCGTGCGTTCGTGCGGATGTGGCCGTCGGCCGGCAGCGAGAGCTTCGCGCGCAGGTGCGGCACGCGCTCGAGGAACGGCGCCGCGAAGTCGAGCATGCTGTCGTCGAAGCAAAACCCCGTCGCGAGCTTGGGATAGGTCGCGAGCACGGCGCGCAGCTTGCGCGGATCGAAGCTCGTCAGGATCACCTGGTCCTCCGCACCGGCCTTGCGGACCTCCCCGGCGACGATCCGGGCGATCTCGGTGTGCCACCAGCCGAGGACGTGGAGCTTGAGCTCGATGTTGATCGCGAGCTTGCCGGCGACCTCGGCGAGCACCTCGGCGAGCAGCGGGATCCGCTCCTCGCGATCATAGTGCGCGATCGTGCGCTGGCCGTGGACGTCGACACCCATCGGCAGCTCGCGGCGAATGCGCAGCTTCGCCACCTCGTCCCACGTCAGCTCCCACACGTTGCGGCGGCTGCCGGTGAGCCGGCGCAGGTTCGCGTCGTGGAGCACGACGGCGCGGCGATCCTTCGTGAGCTGGACATCGAGCTCGATCGCCGGGACGCCGAGCTCGGCGGCGCGCTTGAAGCCGGCGAGCGTGTTCTCCTGATGCCGCGCCGGTACTCCGCGGTGACCCACGACGATCGGCTTCTTCTTGCCGAGCATGAAGGGGTTACAGAGCGCCGCGTTCATGTGATCACTACAAATGTACCTCGATGTCGAATTCGCGACGATGCTTCTGATCGCGTCGCACTGCGTCACGGGGATGTCAGACCGCGGACCTACGGTCGGGGGGTGCCGACGAATGCGCTCGAGGAGCTCTCGCCTTACTACTTCCAGGCGCTCGGCCTGTCGCGGTCGCAGGCCCAGGGCTGGTTCATGTGGAAGATCGTGCTCGACATCCTGCGCCGGTACGAGGAGACCGGCATCACGCAGCAGGAGCTGCCGCGCTCGATCCAGCGCCCTGGCGCCGCGGTCGGCCTCGCCGTGGGCCTCGCGATCCGGCAGGCGGCACTCGCCGGGGCCACCGGCGGCTCGCACTGACCGCCGCGCGCGTGGAGTAGGATGCACGCATGATCGATCGCGCAGATGACCTCGCGAAGCTGACGGTGCAGGACGAGCAGGGACAGCTCGTCGAGGTCGGCACGTTCTGGCGCGAGCGGCCGGTGGCGCTCGTGTTCCTTCGCCACTTCGGTTGAATCCACTGCCGCGAGCATGCGGTGCAGTTGCACCGCGACCAGGACAAGCTGACCGCCGCCGGCGTCGACCTCGTGGTGATCGGGAACGGCACGCCGAACTTCATCGCCGGGTTTCGCGAGCAGACCGGCTTCACGGGCCCGCTCTACACCGACCCGACGCTCGCGGTGTACCGCGCCGCCCAGCTCCACCGCGGTATCGTCAAGACGTTCGATCCGCGTGCGCTCGGCTCGACGATCCGCGCCTTCAAGGACGGCCATCGCCAGGGCCGGACCCAGGGCGATCCGTGGCAGCAAGGGGGCGTGCTGCTCGTCGCACCGGATGGCCGCGTGCTGTGGCATCACGCGTCGGAGCGGCCGGGCGACAACGCGTCCGTCGCGCAGCTCGTCGCGGCGCGATGAGCGGCGCGGTCAGCGGTTTGATCGCCCCGCGGCGCTGAGCGAGGATGGCGCGATGTCTCGTGCGGTTGTTCTGATCGTGCTCGCGTGCGCCTGCTCGAAAGCGAAGGAAGCCGAGCCACGCACCGCGCCGCCTCCGCCGCCGCCCGCGGATGCCACGCGGACCGATGCAGCCGTCGATGCTGGCGCCGATGCAGCCGCCGATGCCGCGGTCGCCGACGCCGGCGCGACCGCCGCGGCGGGCTTCGACTTCGCCGAGCTCTCGCACCACGACAAGACCCGGTTCATGCGGCACGAGGTGATGCGGACGATGAAGCCGCTGTTTCGCAAGTTCGATCCGACGTACTTCCGAAAGTTCACGTGCAAGACCTGTCACGGCAAGGATCCCAAGCGCGTGAAGTTCGAGATGCCGAGCCCGGACCTGCCGGTACTCGACTTCGCAGCGATCAAGGCGGGCAAGGCCGATCCGGACGCGATCGAGTTCATGTCCAGGACGGTGACGCCCGAGATGGCGAGGCTCTTGAACGTTCCCGAGAAGTCCGACGCCGAGCCGAAAGGGTTCGGCTGCCTCGGCTGTCACACGGAGAAGAAGAAGTGAGCTACCAGCGGCGGAGGCGGATCGAGACCGCGTCCCTCGCCTTCTTGCTGTAGAGCTTCGCGCGCGCCGGCTGGTAGCCGGTCTTCTTGAACTCGAGCTTGACGGTGACGAAGCCGAGCACGCTCAGCTTGGTCGGCGTCGTGCCGGCGCGGCGGCCGTCGAGCAAGATCGTCGCACCGGAGTGCTGGCTCGGGACCGTGACGACGTGCGTGGGCCGCGACATCGTGACCTAGAGGTCGTCGTGCGTGCCCTCGGCGAACGCGACGAACCGCGACGACGGCTGGTAGCGCGGGTGCGAGATGTCGAGCTTGTGGCGCTCGCAGCTCGCCGCGATCGTGAGCGGTGACGGGCCGAGCTTGTCACCGTCGAGCTTGATGATCGAGCCCGCCGGCGTCGTGGCGACGACCAGCCGGCACGGGCCGCTGCCCACGAGCGGTGGCCCGCCCTCGGCGGCGGAGCTGTCGGGTGTCGCCGGCTCCTCGGGGGCCGCCTCGTCGGTCGCCGCCTGGTCCTGCGCGGTCTCGTCGCCGTCTGCCCCGGCGGTGGTCGTCGCGGCGGCGACCGCCGGCGGCGGTTTCACGGCCGGCGGCTCGCGATGTTGCAGGGGCGCCGCGGTGCGGGCGAGCGGCGTTTCGCTCGTCGGGGGCGCCGGGGCCGGCGCAGCCGCACGGTCATCACCCGAGCTCGCTGCGATGACGACGATCAGGATCAGCGCGAGCGCAGCGGCGCCGCCGACCAGCCAGACGCGCGGACGCGCGAGCAGCGGTGCGATCCGTGCGCGCAGGCTCCTCCATGCGAGCACGAGCCGTTCGCGCGCGCTGCTCGACGCGAGCGCCGGTGTACCGATCGCGAGGGGGTCGCGGGGCTCCGCCGCGTGCGCGCCGTTGATGGGCCCGACCGCGAAGGCGCCGGCGGCGGGCGCCAGGGACGCGGGGGCGCGCGAGGTGTCGTCGCCAACGATGGGCGTGCTGCCACGGGCGAGCAGGTCCGGGTCCGTGGCGTGGCTCTCGCGCGGCAGCGCGGGTGGGACGGCCACGGCGCCATGGCCGTTGTGCGACACCGGGACCGCGGCGGCGAGCGGTGGCGCGACGGGCGCGGCGGCGGCGGCGACCGGTGGCGTGGCGGACGCGGTGGCGGCGAGCGGTGGCGCGGTGGGTGCGGTGGCGGCGAGCGGTGGCGCGGTGGGCGCACCCGCGGGTGTGGAGGGCACGGACGCTGCCGCGCCGGGGCCGGGTGGTCGTGCAGCGGGCACGGATCGCGCGGCGGTCCGCGGCACGGACTCGGCGGCTGCGTACGCCACCGGGTTGCTCGCCGTCTCGAAGCGCCGGGCGGCGAGCTCGGTGTCGGGGTTGGCCTCGAATCCCGTCGAGGGTGGACGTGCCGCGGGGGCCGGGGCGGGTGCGACCTCGTCGGGCTCGTCGTCGAGATCTTCGTCGGCCGGGAAGAAGTTGCCGGTCTCCTCGTACAGCGTGCAGTCGACGTAGCCCTCGAGCGACTCGTCGCTGAGGTTCATCAGCGGGTTCGCGGGGAGCACCAGGTCAGAGCCAGGCGTGCGCGTCCCGTCGATCGGCGGCGAGGCGGCGCGTGGCAGGTTGACCTCGCGAACATCGGTCTTCTCCTCGATGATGTCGGTCGGCTCCTGCGCGATCGCGGTCGGCACCGCCTCGGCGGTCGCATCCGACGGCGGGGCGGTCGGCACCGGGCTCGCCGGCGAGACAGGCAGCGCCGGCCTGGCGACGGCGGGACGCGCGGGCTGCTCGAGCACGACTCGCGAGGGCGCGAGCTTGGTCGGTGCGGTCTCGATGTACGGGCTCTTCGCGGTGGGCACGGCCCGCGGGATCGGCGGGACGACGGCGGGCAACCGCGGCAGCGCACCGAGCGCCGGGCCCCGCAGGGTCGGCGCGGCGAGCGGCGTCTTCGATACGGACAGCGACAGCGACGGCGGCGGCTTGCCCGCGCTGCGCGTGACGAGCAGCTGCTCGAACACGACCATGCTGTTCGCGGTCAATCGCTTGATCCCGAGCCGGACGCCGGGGGTCTTGAACGGGTTCGCCGCGTCGGTCCACGCCTGGAGCACGGTGCAGAGCCCGCGCAGGACCGGCGTTCCGTCGGCGAGCTGCACCGAGAAGGGCGTCTCGAGGCCGGGGGGACGGGTGTTGAGCGTCGACACGAAGAACGACTCCTCGTCGACGAAGCGATGGAACATCTGGATGAACTGCTCGACGCTCGTGCAGCGCGTAGCGATGCACATGCCCCGCGTCTTCTTGGACTCTGGCTTCGTCACGCGGCCCCTCCGAGATTGTAGGGGGCCGGCGCGGCGAATGGCCAGGGTGGCGATGTAGGCAATCGCGGGCGGGACCCGCGCCCCCGCGAGCGGGCCCACGGAATTTCCGCGCGGCTATCGCGAAAACCGCACGTAGGCGGCACCCAGCGCGTCGGCGAGCCGATCGAGCTCGGCGAGCGAATCGCTCGCGGTGCCCTCGAGGAGATCGCCGACCGCGAGGACGGCATCGATCCCATCGCCGACGACCACGGGCGCCGCCGCCGGTGCCTCGGGCGCGCCGAGCAGGTCGCTGAGCTGGCGCTGCGTCCCGGTGCCCGGCATCTCCCTCGTCGGCCGTCGCGTGTTGCGCGCGATCGTCAGCATCGATGGCGGGGCCAGCGGTAACGTGACGCGCTCGGGGTCGCCGAGCTGTGTGCCGTGACCTCGCACCCCGATCGCCTGGCCCGCGTCGATACGCGCGAGCCACGCCGCGGTCCAGCGCCTGGCCGCGTACGCCATCACGAGCCGCTCGACGGCACCGGCGGTGATCGCGCGATCGACATCGTGGAGCAGCGCATCGATCGGTGCGACGGTTTGTGGCGCCCGCACGGGCAGCTCGGGCAGGCCGGGGAACACGTACGACAGCGTGCGAGCGCGGCGAATCGGGAGCGGGGTCTCGTCCTCGAGGTGTACGTTGCCGATGTCCGACAGGGACGGCGGCGAGACCGGCAGCGGCTCCTCCGCGGGAATCCCGTCGTCGCCGTACGCCGCGCGCACGAGGCGCTCGAGCTGCAGGCTCGGGGTGACCGCGAGCAGGACCGACACGCGCATGGCGTGCTCGAGTGCGGCCGACAGGATCGGCGTCGGATCGCGCGCGACCACGACGACCGCGCCGGTACGCGCGCGGCCGAGCGGTAGCACGACCCAGCGGGAGCCGAGCTGCGGCGGCAGCAGCTCGAGCACGGCAGGGTCGCGGCGCTCGAGGTGGCGCTGCATCGCGGCCGGATACCCGAGCTGCTCGGAGAGCGCGAGCGCGCCATCATCGGGATCGAGCAGCGCGCGCTGGATCAGCATCGAGATCAGGCGCTGGCGCGTCTGCACCTGCTCCTTGAGCGCGTGCGAGAGGTGCCATGGATCGACCTTCTCCTGGAGCAGCAGGAGCTCGCCGATCTTCGTCTTGTCCGGCACCCGCTAGTGATACACCGAACCACGATGAACGACGGACTCTGGTACATCGGTATCAACGGTCAGCAACAGGGACCACTCGGGACGCAGCAGGTATTCGAGCTGATCCGCAGCGGGCAGATCACGCAGGCTGCGTACGTGTACGGACAGGCGAGCCCGCAGTGGACGCCGATCCTCCAGGTCGCGACATTCGCGAATGCGTTTCACACCGCCGCGCCACCCCCGCCGCCGCCACCGCCGGGGCCCGCACCGACGATCGCCGATCAGATCGACTTCGAGGTGTTCGGCGAGGAGATGCAGTTCGTCGAGATCACGCTCGACCCCGGCGAGGCGGCGATCGCGGAGGCCGGCGCGTTCTTCTACATGGATCCCGGCATCAAGATGGAGACCATCTTCGGCGACGGCTCGCAGCAGGCGCAGCAGCAGGGATTCATGGGCAAGCTGCTGTCGGGCGCCAAGCGCGTGCTCACCGGCGAGTCGCTGTTCATGACGATCTTCGGCAACGGCGCGCAGCAGCGCCAGAAGGTCTCGTTCGCGGCGCCGTACCCGGGCAAGATCATCCCGGTCGACCTGCGCCAGCACGGCGGCACGCTGCTGTGTCAAAAAGATGCATTCCTGTGCGCGGCGAAGGGCATCTCGGTCGGCATCGCCTGGAACAAGAAGATCGGCGCCGGCCTGTTCGGCGGCGAGGGCTTCATCCTCCAGAAGCTCGAGGGCCAGGGGCTCGCGTTCGTCCACGCGGGCGGCACGATCGTCGCGCGCGACCTGGCGCCGGGCGAGACCCTGCGGCTCGATACCGGTTGTCTCGTCGCGTTCGAGCCGCGCGTCACCTACGACATCCAGTGGATCGGCGGCTTCAAGAGCGCGCTGTTCGGCGGCGAAGGGCTGTTCTTCGCGACGCTCACCGGACCGGGCCGCGTCTGGCTGCAGTCGCTGCCGTTCTCGCGGCTCGCCGGCCGCATGCTCGCCGCCGCGGTCGCCTCCGGCTTTGGCCGCGGAACCGGGGAAGGTTCGGTGCTCGGCGGGTTCGGAATGGGCTCGTGATCGACTAGGGTTGGTTCGTGGCGACCACGATCACGACGCGTCTGCGCCTGTCAGCCGAGGACAAGCGCGCGATCCGGGCGTACTGGGAGGCGTCGGAGCCGTGGCTCTCGGAGGTCAGTCGCGAGCTGCGCGAGTCGCTCCTCGAGCTGCCCGAATGGGCGCCGGTGATCCGCGCGATCCCCGAGGCCATGATGGACCAGCAGGATCGCGCGAGCCGCGAGCGCCAGCGCCAGGCCGCGGTCGAGGATAACTGGGCGCCGTACCTCGACGACCTGCGCAAGCAGGGCGCGAGCTACGCGAAGCAGGGCGTGTCGTTCGTCGCCTGGTACGACATCATCGCGATCTACCGCGAGCTGCTCCGCCGCCGCCTCGCCGAGCTCGCGGCGAAGGACACTCCGCGCGCGAGCCTCGTCGGCGATGGCATGAACCGCATGATCGACATCGCGATGAGCCACCTCGGCGAGGCGTACCTCGACGCGAAGGAGCAGATCATCGCGCAGCAGCAGGCCGCGATCCGCGAGCTGTCGCTGCCGGTGTTGCAGGTCCGCGATCGGCTCCTGATCATTCCGCTCATCGGGATCGTCGACAGCACGCGGGCGCGGCAGCTGATCGAGACCCTGCTGTCGTCGATTCGCGATCGACGAGCGCGCGGTGTCGTGCTCGACGTCACCGGCGTGCCGATGGTCGATACCGCGGTCGCGGCTCACCTGGTCCAGGCGTGCGATGCAGCGCAGCTGATGGGCGCGACGGTCGTCATCACCGGCATCTCGCCGGAGATGGCGCAGACGCTCGTCGCGCTCGGCGCGAAGCTGCCGGCCGCCGAGACGCTCGGCGATCTCCAGGAGGGCATCGCATGCCTCGAGGAGAAGTTCGCCGCCCAGCTGTCAGCAGACGCGCTGGATCTCGCCGATCAACACGCGTAGCACGCCGAAGTCGAATGGCTTCTCGAGCACGCGGTTCGGCACCGAGCGCAGGAACTCGTCGAGCTCTCGCTGGCTCGAGCCACCGGTCGCGAACACGAACCGATCCACGAGGCCGGGATAGCGCTGACTGACGATCTGATAGAGCTGCATGCCGCTCATGGCCGGCATCGACAGGTCGCAGATCACGAGATCGAAGTCGGCGCGCTCGGCCATGGCCGCGAGCGCCTCGTTGCCGCCCGTCACGGTGAGGACCTCGTGCTCCTTGCCGAACGCGCGCTTGTACGAGCGCAGGATGTTCGCCTCGTCGTCGACGAAGAGCAGGCGCAGCGGCGCGCCCAGCTCGGCCTGCGCGAACGGCGGCGGTGAGGTCGGCGATGGAGCGCTCGGCGTCGCGGCTTGCGGCAGCACGATCGAGAACGTGGTGCCGATGCCGTCCGCCGTCTCCACCGAGATCTCGCCGCCGTGCGTGCGCACGATATCGCGGCTGATCGCGAGGCCGAGGCCGGTGCCCGACGACGTCTTCGTCGAGTAGAACGTCTCGAAGATGCGCGGCATGTGCTCGGGCGCGATCCCCGGCCCGTTGTCGGTCAGCGTGACCACCACGTGGCCGCCGATGCGCTTGGACGTCACCGCGAGCAGGTTCCCGCAGCGCTGCCCGAATGCTTCGCCGGCATTGAGCAGCAGGTTGACGAACACCTGCGAGAGCTGGCCGGCGACGCCGACGACGCGCAGCCCGTCGGCGAGCTGGAGCGTGACGTCCGTCTTGTGCCGCAGCTCGGCAGCGACGATGCGCAGCGCGGAGCGGATCGCCTCGTTGACGTCGAACACGCACGGCTTGACGTTCTGGTTGTGGGCGAGCGCGCGGGTATCGCGCAGGATGTCGCGCACGCGGACGGCGCCGTCGCGGACATCGTCGGCGGCCTGGACGAGCTCGTCGACGAGCGCCGTACCACCGGCGCGCTCGAACGTGGCGCGCAGCTCGGCCGCGTCGGCGCCCGCGCCGATCAGCTTGCACAGCTCGACGACGTGGCGGAGCTGCTCGCGCATGTGGGTCTGGCTCGCGAGCACGTACGCGATCGGGTTGTTGAGCTCGTGGGCGATGCTGGTCGCGACCTGACCCACGGTCGAGAATCGCTCCGCCGCGATCGCGTGACGGACCAGGCGCAGGTTCTCGAGCGCGAGCAGGGTCTGGCACGCGATCACCGACGCCTTGTCGACGTCGAGCCTGCGGAACGCGCGTGGGTTGACGAGCCGGCTGATCACCAGCACGCCGACCAGCCGCTCGCTCTTGCACAGTGGATAGAGGATGTACGACGGCACCGCCGGATCGCTCTCGAGCAGCGGCTCGCGCAGCATCGCCGCCCGCTCGATCACCGTCGGCACGATCCGCGCGTGGACGTCGCGCCGGATGCTCTCGGTCAGCGACGTCGAGCAGGCGACGTAGAGCCGGTCATCGTGGCCCGGCAGCATGAGCGCGACGTCGTCGGCGACCATCGCGTCCATCGCGACCTTGACGATCACCTCGGGCAGCCGGTTCGGCTCCTGGGTATCGATGATCACGCGACTCATCTGATAGAGCGCACTCTCCGAGCGAAGCTGACGGTGCTCGAGCGCGCGCTCGAGCGTCGCCACGAGGTCGTTGATGCCGTACGGCCGCTGGATGTAGCCGAACGCACCGCTCTTGACGCACTCGACGGCGCTGTCGTGCTCCAGCGTCGCGGCCGCGACCACGATCTCGGTCAGCGGCGCGATCTGCTTCGAGCGGCGGAGGAACTGGAGGCCTGCGGCAGCGGGCATGCGGATCTGCGAGAGCACGACATCGACGTCGTGCTGGTCGAGCACCGCGAACGCCTCGTCGTCATCGCTCGCGGTCATGACCTGGTAGCCGCGAGCACCGAGCTCGCCGCGCAGCATCTCCCGCAGGCCCGGCTCGTCGTCCGCGACCAAGATCGTGGGCATCCCATGGGACATCGGCCAGCTTCGGAGCGCGTTGAGACCCCATCGAACGATTTCGCTCGCCTGCCGCAATTCTTGCGTGGGGCTGTCCGGGGTAAGCTCGTGTTCCGGTGAGTGGGTTTGCTCGCGTCCGCAGGCTGCAGGAGGTCATCGCGAAGGCGACGGCTGCGCCGACGCACCTGGAGGTCGCGCGCGTGGTCGTCGAGGAGGGCGTCGCCGCGATCGGCGGCTGGATCGGCGCGCTGTGGTTGACCGGCCCGGAGGGCACGCTCGAGCTGCTGCACTGGACGGGCGTGGAGCCCGGCCGCCGGTTCCGCCGCGTGCCGCTCGCCGGCGACTCTCCACTCGCGCTCGCGGTACGCACGGCGACGCCGGTCTGGATCGCGAGCCGCGCCGAGTACGTCGTCGGATTCGGCCGCGGTCAGCTGGCCCGCGACG
>DAIRFU010000411.1:0-6501 GCA_036794935.1 Kofleriaceae bacterium
GCTCTCGGTATCCGCATCACATGGCGGCAGACCTGGTCGGACCTCGTGCTGCCGGACGACGCTCTCCAGGAGATCCGCGAGTTCGTCGCGCGTGTGCGCCACCGCCGCCGTGTCTACGACGAGTGGGGATTCTCGCGAAAGCTGGCCAAAGGACTCGGCCTGTCGGCGCTGTTCGCGGGACCGCCCGGGACCGGCAAGACGATGGTCGCCGGCATCATCGCGGACGAGCTCGCGCTCGATCTCTATCAGATCGATCTCTCGCGCATCGTCTCGAAGTACGTTGGCGAAACCGAGAAGAACCTCGCGAGCGTGTTCGACGCCGCCGAAGCTGGTCACGCGATCCTGCTGTTCGACGAGGCCGACTCGCTGTTCGCGAAGCGCACCGAGGTCAAGTCATCGGTCGATCGCTACGCGAACCTCGAGGTCAACTACCTGCTGCAACGCATGGAAGCGTTCAACGGGATCACGATCCTGACGACGAACCTGGACTCTTCGATCGATGATGCGTTCCGGCGCCGGATCTCCTTCCGCGTGGATTTTCCGATGCCCGAGATGGAGGAGCGTGAACGTCTGTGGCGCACGATGCTGCCCCAGGAGGCCGCGGTCGCGCCGAACATCAACTTCCGCACCCTCGCGAGCAAGTTCGAGTTCTCGGGCGGCTACATCCGCAATGCCGTCCTGCGCGCCGCGTTCTTCGCCGCCGACGAGGGCGGGCCGATCACGCAGTCCCATCTTCAGAAGGCCGCGCTTCTCGAGTACAGCGCGATGGGCAAGATCGCGTCGGCGCTATGAGTCACGCGCACCGCGACGAGAACCAGCTGCTCGAGCCCGAGGTGGCCGAGCCCGCGGCCGTGGTGCCGGTCGTACCTGCTCCGTCGGTCGCCAACAGCGAGGCAGCACGACGTGCCGAGGAGCGCCGGAAGGCGGATGGCTCGCTGGCGCAGACGGCAGCGCACCAGTTCACCGGTGATTTGCCGGAACCAGACCGCGGCGGTGGTACCGAGATCGAGCTGCGGATCACGCGTGGTGGCGAGGACGACGACGACAACGTGGACGCCGGGTCGCCGGTTCTGAGGCACCGCGGGCCACCTCCGCCGCGCTTCGTCCAGTATCAGGACGATGCCTCGTGGGCAGCGCCGTCCCTGCTCCAGCTGGCCACGGGATGGTTGACCGGGGGGCGCGTACCCTGGATCCGATGAGCGCCCGAACGGGATCGCTGAAGACTCTGTCTTTTGGGGAGTTGTAGACCCGCAGGCGGGAGGGTAGACAGGAACTCTCGTGCCGATGCGCAGCTCTTTCGGGTACCTCCGACCGTATCGCCGGATGCTGCTCGTCGGTGTGGCGACGCTGCTCGCCACCAACCTGTGCTTCCTCGGCATCGCCGAGTACCTGAAGCGGGCAATCGACGCGTTGCAGGACGGGCACGCCGAGGACGTCGGTCCTGCGGTGCTGTTCTTGATCATGTTCTCGGTCGCGACGGCGATCACGCGCATCGTGTCTCGCGTGTCGATCTTCAACGCGGCTCGCGCCGCGGAGTACGACCTGCGTAGCGAGCTGTTCGGGCACCTGATGACCCTGTCGCCCGCGTACTACCGCGACCACCCGACGGGCGATGTGATGTCGCGACTCACGAACGATGTCCAGACGGTGCGCGCGATGTGGGGCGCCGGCCTCGTTCACCTCGCGAACTCGTTGACGGCATTCGCGACGGTGCTGACGTACATGATCTGGCTCGATCCGCGGGTCGCGCTGCTCGCGATCATTCCGTATCCGCTCATCATGCTCGTCGGCAAGGCGTTGTCGCGACGCATCTACCGCACGACGCGCGAGGTCCAGGCGGAGCTCGGCTCGCTATCGTCACGCATCCAGGAGGACCTCAGCGCGATCCAGGTGATCAAGACGTACGGGCTCGAGGAGGTGCGGCGGGGCGGATTTCTCGACGGCAGCAAGCGGCTGCTCGACAAGAACATGGCGGCGGCAAACGTCCGCATCCAGCTCGGGCCGATCCTCAACACGCTCGCGCCACTCGCGGTCGCGATCCTGATCCTGGTCGGCGGCCGCGCCGTGATCCATGGCGACATCGGCGTCGGCGCGTTCACGGCGTTCGGCGCCCTGCTCGCGCGGCTCGTGTGGCCGACCTTGACGCTCGGCTTCATGCTGGCTCTCGTGCAGCGCGGACGCGCCTCCTGGTCGCGCCTCGTGCAGCTGCAGGAGACCAGGTCGGACCTCGTCGACTCGGTCGACGCCGATCCGATCGCGGCGAACGGCGGGCCGGCGAGCGTCGAGGTCAAGGGGCTGACGATCCGGATCGATGGCCGCGCGTTGCTCGACGATGTCAGCTTCACGCTGCCGCCCGGCTCGGTGACCGCGGTCGTCGGGCGCACCGGGGCCGGCAAGAGCACGCTGGTCGAAGCCTTGTGCCGGATGATCGAGGTGCCACCGGGGTCGATCTTCCTGGATGGCCGCGACGTCACGACGATCCCGCTGGCGTCTCTGCGGGCGCAGCTCGGCTACGCGCCGCAGGAGGCCTTCCTGTTCTCGACGACGATCGCCGACAACGTCGCGATGGGCTATGGCGCAGGCACCGCGATCCCGGCAGCGCGCCGCGCCGAGCTCGAGCGTGTGGGAGCCGCGGGCGTGGCGAAGGACCTGTCGGGGGAGCCACGCGTGACGGACGCGGCCGAGTCGGCCGGTCTCGCGCGCGATCTGCTCGTGATGCCCGAGGGACTCTCGACGGTGGTCGGCGAGCGCGGCATCACGCTATCGGGCGGGCAGCGCCAGCGCGTCGCGCTCGCCCGCGCCCTCGCGGCCCGGCCTCGGTTGCTGTTGCTCGACGACTCGCTGTCGTCGGTGGATGCGGAGACCGAGCGCGTGATCCTCGCGAACCTGCGCGCCGTGATGAGTGGCCGGACGGCCGTGCTGATCTCGCATCGGGTCGCCGCGATCAAGGACGCGGCTCAGATCCTCGTGCTCGATCAGGGCAAGCTCGTCGAGCGGGGCACGCACGAGGAGCTGATCGCGAAGGGTGGGCTGTACAGCGAGCTGTACCGGACGCAGCTCGACACCGAGATGGAGATCGTCGATGTCCCGACCCTCGGCTCGGCACGGGGGGCATCGTAGTGGCGGTCGCGACGACACCGAAGCGCTCCGCGGTCGAGGCCGAGGCGGTCCTCGGCAAGGCCTACGACGTGCGCCTGATCCGCCGGCTGTGGCGGTACATCCGGCCGCACGCGCACCTGCTCGTCGGCTGGGCGATGTTCATGCTGATCACGATCGGGTTCGAGCTCGCGCAGCCGTACCTGATCATGTACGCGCTGCAGCACCACATCCTGACCGGTGACATCTCGGCCCTGCCGCTGGATGCGTTGCTGTTCGTCGGGCTGGTGGTGTGCCAGAACGTGTCGTCGTTCATCGAGCAGTGGCTGCTCCAGCTCGCCGGCCAGCGCACGATGCACGGCCTGCGCATCGCGATCTTCGATCACGTGCTCGCCCAGCGCGCGGCGTTCTTCGATCGGATTCCGGTCGGCCGCCTGATGACGCGCATGACGAACGACATCGAGAGCCTCAACGAGATCTTCGCGCAGGGCGCGATCACGCTGATCGCCGATGCCGTCAAGGCGATCGTCATCGTGGTCATCATGCTGAACATCGACCTGCAGCTCTCGCTGATGACGTTCGCGACGTTGCCGTTGCTGTTCGTGCTGGTCGAGTACGCGCGCCGCGCGATGCGCCGCTCGTTCCGCCAGATCCGCGTGCGGCTGGCCGCGATGAACGCGTTCGCGCAGGAGCACCTGTTCGGGATCCGCGTCGTTCACCTGCTCGGGCGCGGCCGGACTGCCCGGCGCGAGTACGACGAGATCAACGCCGGCCACCGCGACGCGTACCTCTTGCAGATCCGCGCCGATGCATCGATGTACGCCCTCGTCGAGGGGATCAGCTACATCGCGATCGGCCTCATCGTATGGTGGGCGGCTGGGCACCGCGCGGAGGACATCGTGACGATCGGCGTGGTCGTCGTGTTCATCGAGTACATCAACAAGTTCTTCGTGCCGATCCGCGATCTGTCCGCGAAGTACGCGGTCATGCAGGGCGCGATGGCGGCGAGCGAGCGCATCTTCCAGCTGCTCGACACCGAGGAGTACGACGGCAAGCTCGCGGCCGACGCCACGCAGGCGGCCGAGCCCGCACCGGCAGCCCCGGCCAGCGGCGGCGCGACCCCGGCGGTGGAGCTCGCCGACGTCACGTTCAGCTACGGCGCCGAGCCGGTGCTTCGCGGCGTGAACCTCCGCGTGCCGCGCGGCACGACGGTCGCCGTCGCCGGCGCGACCGGCTCGGGCAAGTCGACGATCATCAAGCTGCTGACCCGCCTCTACGAGCGCACGGGTGGCGTGATCCGCATCGACGGGGTCGATATCCGCGACATCCCGCTCGCCGAGCTGCGCGAGCGGATCACGGTCGTGTCACAGGACGTCGTCCTGTTCGCCGGCTCGCTCGCCGACAACATCGCACTCGGCAAGCAGTACGACCGCGCGCGCCTCGAGGCGGCGGTCAAGCGCGTCGGCCTCGATCGCGCGCTGGTCCGGCGTGGCGCGGACGTGACGGCACCGGTCGCCGAGCGCGGCTCGAACTTCTCGGCGGGCGAGCGCCAGCTGGTCGCGTTCGCGCGTGCGCTGCTTCGCGACCCCGAGATTCTCGTGCTCGACGAGGCGACCGCGCACGTCGATCCGGAGGCCGAGGAGCTGATCGAGCGCGGCGTCCACGAGCTGATGAAGGGCCGGACGACGCTGGTCATCGCCCACCGGCTGTCGACGATCCGCAACGCGGATCTGATCGTCGTCGTCGACAAGGGCCAGGTCATCGAGCAAGGCACGCACGACCAGCTGGTCGCCAAAGGCGGCCTCTACGCGGCACTCGAGAAGACCTTCCGCCGCCAGGACTGAGATACCGACATCTCGCACCCGCCGGGAGCAGGCCAGTTGCCGGCGGTTTAGGTATCATCGAGTACGAATGCCGGCCGGGATGTACGAACGTCTGCGCGTCGCAGTCGACGTCATGGCGGATGGCGCGATCCTCGCGGATACGCGCACCGGCGAGGTCGTGATCAATCGCACCGCGCGCGAGATGCTCGGCATCCCCGCCGACGAACCGGTCGACACCGCGTACCTCAAGGACGTCGTCGGCTTCTACCCGTTCGACCTCGCGGCCGGCGCTCCCGACGATCAGCCGATCCGCGAGGAGGTGCGCATCGGCGAGCGCGTGCTGCACTCGGTGGTGACGCCGCTGCGCGAGGACGGCGCGCCGGTCGGAGCGATCGTCGTCCTTCGCGATCTCGGCGACACCGCCGATGTCGCGCGCCGCCGGGCCGAGTTCGCCCAGGTGATGTCCCACGAGCTGCGCACGCCGCTGACCTCGATCGCGGGCGCGCTCGATATCGTGCTGTCTGGCTACGCCGGGCCGCTCACCGATCGCCAGCTCCGCTACGTCGACATGGCGCGCCAGGCCGCGACGCGCATGAACCAGATGGTCGATCAGCTGCTCGACCTCGCGCGGGCCCAGGCCGGCTCGATCACGGTCTCGACCGCGCCGGTCCAGCTCGATCGCCTCGCCCGCGAGGTCATCGATCGCTATCGCGGCGCCGCCGCGGCAAAGCAGCTGACCATCGTGCTCGGCGCGTCGGCCGACGATATCTCGATCCTCGGCGATCCCGAGCGGCTCGCCCAGGTGCTGGGCAACCTGGTCACGAACGCGATCCGGTTCGCGCCATCGGGCGGCGTGATCGACGTCCAGGTGTTCGGGCCGCCCCTGTCCGAGGACGCGGTCGGCGTCTCGGTGCACAACTCCGGCGATCCGATCGCCCCCGAGGATCACGAGCGGATCTTCGAGCCGTTCTCCGCGTCGAGCCGGCGCGTCGGGGGCACCGCGCTCGGTCTGTCGATCTCGCGCACGATCATCGAGGCGCACGGCGGCCGGATCTGGGTCGAGTCGGGGGCGAGCGGCACGAAGTTCGTGTTCACGCTGCCGGTATCGGCCGGCCGGGCCGAGAAGACGGTGCAGCTGCCGAGCGCGCTCGAGTCGCCGCCGCGACGCCGCGGTCTCGGCGAGAACTCGTGTGCACTCGTGGTCGATGACGACTCACGCCGCGCGCTGCTGCTCAAGGGTCTCCTGATGTCCCTCGCCGATCGCGTGCTCGTCGCGAACGACGTCGACAGCGCACTCGCGACCGCCCGCGCGGAGCACCCTGCCCTGGCCGTCGTCGCCGGCGCGATGACCGACTCGCTCGCGCTGCTCGCGATCCTCGAGCACGACCCCGACACGCACAAGACCGCGGTCATGGTGGTCGGCGACTCGGAGCGCCGCGCCGACCTGCTCGCGGCGGGCGCCGACGACCTGCTCGAGTTCCCGATCCAGCCCGCGATGTTCCGCGACGCCTGCCTGCGCCTGGTCGAGAGCGGCCGCCGCGAGGCGCCGCGCGTGCTCGTCGTCGACGATGATCCGTCGATC
>DAIRFU010000412.1:0-3284 GCA_036794935.1 Kofleriaceae bacterium
TGACGAGCTTCAACGCCTCGTCGCAGTCCCTGGCACGCAGGCATAGAAAGCCCGCATCCCCCAGCGCCATGTTGACCATGTGCGCGATGGCGTCGTCGTCTTCCGCGATCACGATCTTTTTGAGGAGCATCGGATCGACCCTTTGATACCACATGGTAAGCCTCAGCTGTGCTCGATCCGGCCGTTGAGACGACGATGCTCGACAACGGCCTCGCGGTTACCACCGTGGCGCTGCCCCACCTCCACACGGCGGTGTGCGCACTGTTCATCAAGGTGGGCTCACGTTTCGAGGCTGCCGAGGACAACGGCCTGTCTCACTTCGTCGAGCACATGCTGTTTCGGGGGACCGAGCGCTATGCGACCTCGCTCGCGCTCAACACGGCGGTCGAGCGGCTCGGCTCCACGCTCCACGCCGAGACCGGCCGCGATTACACGCTGTTCCAGCTCGCGCTGGAGCCCGCGCACGTACCCGCCGCGGTCGACCTGCTCGGCGAGCTCCTGACCCGCCCGCGATTCTCCGAGATCGAGCTCGAGCACGCGCTGATCCTCGAGGAGATCAACGAGGACTACGACGAGCACGGCGTCGAGATCAACGCGGACGACATCGCGCGCGGCCTCGTCTTCGACGACCACCCGCTGGGCCAGCGCATCATCGGCCCCCGCAGCAATGTCGAGCGATTCGCACTCGCCGACGTGCAGCGCCACTTCGCGACGTTCTACGGCGCGAGGAACGCGAATCTATGCGTCGCCGGCCCGGTCGAGCACGGGCTCGTCGTCGAGTACGCATCCCGGGCCCTCGCCGCGATGCCGGCGGGTACGCGCGTCGAGGTGCCGGCGGCCCCCCCGGCGATCGCCGGGCCACGCCTGCAGCACGTGCGCGATGCCGGCTCGCAGACCTCGCTCTCGGTCGTGTTCCGCGCCGTCCCCGAGCTCGATCCCGCCTACGTCCCGCTCGTCGCCCTGCTCCGCGTGCTCGACGACGGCATGTCGACGCGCCTGCATTACACGCTCGCCGATCAGAAGGGGCTCGCCTACTCGATCCACGCCGCGATCGAGCCGCTCGCCGATGCCGCGCTGTTCGAGGTCGCCGGCGCGACCGCGAACGCCAAGGTGCCGTCGCTCGTCCGCGAGCTGCTCGGTCTCCTCGATGGCCTGCGCCGGGGTCAGGTCACCGCCGACGAGCTCGCGAAGGCGCGCGTGCGCTACCGCTACGAGACCCTGGCCTCGATCGACGATGCCGCGTCGATGGCCGGCTGGTTCGGCGGTACCGCGCTCTACTACAAGCCGCCGACGCTCTCCGAGCGGCTCGTCCAGATGGACGAGGTCTCCGTCGATGACGTGGTCCGCGTCGCCGAGCGCGTGCTGTCCCCTCAGCACCTCGCGGTGGCCGCCGTCGGCTCGCTGTCGCGCGCCCGCCTCGGCGAGCTGCGCCAGACGATCACGGACTGGCGCTGACCGCCTCGTGAAAAACCCTCGTTCTCGTCGGCGCCGGTTCGCGTAGACTAAGAGTCATGATGGGCCGTGCTGTTCTCGCGCTCTGCATGTCATCCGGCACCGCACTCGCCTGCCCGCGCGCCGCGGGCTCGAGCGACGTCCACGGGGTCGCCGTCGCGTTCATGCTGATGGGACTATGCGGGTTCGCGTTCGCGATCACGCGCGCGAACGCGGTACGCCGCACGTTCGCGACGAGCCACCACATGGCCGACAGCGACCTCGACGTGCTGAAGGCGGTCGTCTACACACAGCGGCGCCGCACGCTCGCGTTCATCGCCGGCTGCGCACTCGCACTCGCCATGCTCGCCTCGCTGCCGTTCGACGTGCAGACGCGCGCGGTGCTGAGCCTGACGCCGACGATGCTGCTCGCGGTCGGCGCGTTCGGGCTGTGCCGACTCCAGCTCCTCCTCGCGCTGCGTGACGATCCCTCGCTGCGCGTGCTCTCGCACGGCGAGTACCTGTTCGCCGCGCGCGGCAGGCGGCTCGTCGGCTGGGTCGCCGCACCGCCGGCGCTGGTCGCGCGTGCGAGCAAGCTGCCGGTCGCGACGCTACGACACTAGCTGCACGTTCTCGACGAGGAACCGGCTCGCCGGTAGCGCGGGCATCCGCGCCAGCGAGATGTGGAGGTCCTGCGCCGGCACCTCGTACGCGATGCGCTGCGTGAACAGCTGCACCGCCGTCTTCATCAGCTCGATCGTGAGCTGCTCTCCCGGACAGCGGTGCCCCGTCGCGGTGTCGCCCGCGCCCTGCGGGATCAGCGTGAACGGATCGCCCTGCCAGCCGACGAAGCGCTCCGGCCGGAACTGATCGGGATCCGGCCACGTGCGTGGGTCGTGGTTGCTGCCGTACAGATCGAGCAGCACGCGCGCGCCCTCGGCGAAGTCGATATCGTGCCAGGTGAAGCCGCGGTGCACGCGCGCGGCTACCGCCGGGAAGAACGGGTAGAACCGGCGCACCTCCTGGACGAACGGCTCCAGGTACTCCTCCTCGCGCACCAGCTCGGCCGCGTGCGGGAACTCGTGAAGCGCGTGCGCGCAGAACACGATGTAGCGCGCGACCGCGACAGTCGGCCGGATCACGTTGAGCAGCTCGACCGCGGCGGTCCGCCGATCGAGATCACTCGCGGCAAACGCGCCGAGCGCACCGAGCGGCTGCAGCCGCGCCTCGCGCACCTCCTCGATCTGGCGCTCGAGCCACCACTCGGCGCGTGCCCGGCCAACCCGGCCGCGCCAGTGCAGCGGGCCGGCGCCGCCGGCACCCTCGATCATCGCGACGATGTCGCGCACGCGCCGATCGTCGTCGATGCGCAGCCCGGCCCACTCGCAGACGACGCGCGCGAGCACGTCCTGCAGCGCATCGAAGAGCGGCACGCGCACCGGCCAGTGCGCGATCGAGTCGCGCAGGCCGTGCTCGAACAGGCCGACCAGCCGGCTCACGCTCTCGGGCGCGAGCAGCGACATGAACAGCTGCTTGCGGCGGCGGTGGATCTCGCCGTCGAGCGTCTGCACACCGCCACGGCCGAACAGCGTCGCCTGCACGCGCAGCGGTGCCGCGCCCTCGCGCTGCATGCGTTCGCCGTCGTAGAACACGCGCGCCGCCTCGCTGCCGATCATGCAGATCGTCCGCTGGAGCATGAAGCGGGTCTCGAACACGTCGGTGCCGATGGCGCGACAGCGGTTACCGATGAACGCGTAGCCCTCGAGCGCGAGCGCCAGCGTGTCGTCTGGCAGGTGAACCTGGTGCGGGAGCTTTGCGACGAAGCTCTGAAGCGACATGCGCCGGTTCTAGCC
>DAIRFU010000412.1:3294-6496 GCA_036794935.1 Kofleriaceae bacterium
CCCGGGAGCATGCCGCGCGCCAGCGCTGGCCGGCGTTCACGCGATCGCCGCGCGGTCGTGCCTCGCTCCCGCCGCACCGACGACACGTCAGCGCGATCGGCGACGTCGCGTCAGCGCCGGCGGCGCTGGCGGCCACCGCGGCGGTGGCCCTGCGGGTTGTTCGGCCGCGGCCCGCGCGTCGGACCCTGACTCGGCGGCGTGACCGAGAACGGCACGCGCGACTCGTACGGGTGCCCCTCGACGACCGGGATGTCCTGCCGCGTGAGCTTGAGGACGTTCTTCCAGTCCGCGCGCTCGTCGACCTCGACGAACGTGAGCGCCATGCCCGTCGCGCCGGCACGCGCGGTGCGGCCGATGCGATGGACGTACGTCTCGGGGACCTCGGGGACGTCGAAGTTGACGACGTGCGTGATGTCATCGATATCGATGCCGCGCGCCGCGATGTCGGTCGCGACGAGCACGCGGATGCGGCCGGCCTTGAAGTTCGCGAGCGCGCGCTCGCGGGCGTTCTGCGACTTGTTGCCGTGGATCGCCTCGGCCCCGACCCCCGCCTTGACCAGGTGCTCGGCGATCCGGTTCGCGCCGTGCTTGGTGCGCGAGAACACGAGCACGCGCTTCATCCCGCTGTCGCGCAACACGTCGACCAGCAGCGCGCGCTTGTCCGCCTTCTCGACGAAGTAGACCTCCTGATCGACCTTCTCGGCCGTCGTCGACGGCGGTGCCACCGCGACCGTCTCCGGCTGGTGGAGCAGGCGATCCGCGAGGTCCTGCGCCTCGCGCGGCATCGTCGCCGAGAAAAACAGCGTCTGGCGGCGCGACGGCAACAGGGCGATCACGCGCTTGACGTCATGGATGAAGCCCATGTCGAGCATGCGGTCGGCCTCGTCGAGCACGAACACCTCGAGGTGGTGCAGGTCGACGAGTCGCTGCCCGGCGAGATCGAGGAGGCGGCCCGGCGTGGCGACCAGGATATCGATCCCGTGGCGCAGCGCCTGCTTCTGCGCCTCCATGCCGACGCCCCCGAAGATCACCGTCGTGCGCAGCGGCAGGTGCTGACCGTAGGTCGAGAAGCTCTCGCCGATCTGCGCCGCGAGCTCGCGGGTGGGCGTCAGCACGAGGCAGCGGATGTGGCGGTGGCCCCGGCCGGGCCGGGAATGCGGCGGGCTGGATTCACTCCGGCCCGTGGGGACGCCGTCGGCGAGCCGCTGCAGGATCGGCAGCGCGAACGCGGCCGTCTTGCCGGTACCAGTCTGCGCGAGGCCGAGCAGGTCCCGACCCGCGAGCACGTGGGGAATCGCGCGCGCCTGGATCGGTGTCGGTTTCTCGTAGCCCTCCGCGGCGACCGCACGTGCGATCGGCGGGATCAACCCCAGCTCGGCAAACTGCATCCGGGGCGATGTAGCACTGCTCGCGCCCCGTGGATAGTTAGTCGAGCTGCATCTCGAGGGTCTGCTTGACCACCGCGTCGAAGCCGTCGTCGTCCTTGGCGTTCTTCGTCAGGTACGCGTCGCGCTGCTTGGCGAGCTCGGCGAGCTGCTTCTGGGCCACGGCGCGCTTGTCCGCGCGCGCCTTCAGCTCGGCGGCGAGCTCGTCCTTCGACATCCCGCGCAGGTCGCCCGGCAGCATGCCCTGGTCGAGCTTGTCGACACTGAGCGTGCCGGTGGCGACACCGGCGACCGCGTCCTCGGCCGGCCTCGTCGACAGCTTGCCCTTCTTCGCGAAGTACGCGCCGCGATCGGCCTTCGCCGCCGGTGCTGCGGCCCCGGCCGCCGCCATCTTCGCCTCGTAGCGGCGGTGGACCGCGGCGCCGCCGTAGACCACCGTGGTCGAGTCGATCTCGGCCGCGAGCGTGGCCATCCGGCCGTCGTAGGGCGTCGCGATCTGCTGGACGCCACCGTCCTGCTGGATCGTCGAGAACGCGCCGCTGCCGAGCGAGGCGATCTGCTGCCATGCGCGCGCGGTCTCGCCGTCCTGGCCGCAGCGGATCGTGTTGATCTTGATCTGGTGCTTCGCGGCCTCGACCGCGGTGAGGTCGAACGTCGGCACCTCGCCGCGGCTCGACGGCGGGGCATCACCGACGAGGAAGATCATCTTCTTCGCGCCGTCACGCCACTTCATCTTGTGGACCGCGTCGTAGAGCGCGGCATCCACGTTCTCGGGCACGTCGCCGCCGCCGGCGGCCTGGTAGCCGGTGAGCTCGACGTACATCGCGTCGAGATCGTCGGTCAGCGCGAAGTCCCGGGTGACGTAGTCGTCGCCGAGATCGCGATACGCGACGAGCCCGACCCGCAGGTCGGCGTCCGGATCGATGCTGCGGACCTGGTTCGCGATCGACCAGACCGTGCGCTTGGCGCCATCGAGCAGTCCCCCCATCGAGCCGGTCGTATCGACCGCGAACACGATGTCGACCGGGTGCGCCGTGCCCTCGTGCACCGGGTCGAGGGTGGGTGCGGGTGCGATCTTGCGGGTGTCCAGGGACGACAGCCCGAGCACGAGGCCGACGGTCGCGAGGGCGGTGGTGGCGATTCCGGTAGTTACGATGCGCTGACGGTCGAGCATGTCCACTTCCACGCACGAGGCCCGACGCGGATCTACGTGAACCGGGGACCCAAGGACGCCACGGCGCCCCGTGTCAGGGCACCGGCGCGGTCACCGCGATGGTGACCCGGCGCCGCGCCTCGATCGGCCGGCACACCTTGCCGCCGCACAGCCAGAACCGGATGTGCAGCGCGAGCGCGAAGTCGCCGGTGGCCTCGGCGCGCAGCGGCACCGCGAACCGCGGCTCGTCGGCGTCCGGATCGACGGCATCACCGCGGCCGAGCCGCCGCTTCTTCACGGTGACGCCGCCCTCGGGCGCGAGATCGATCATGAGGCCGGCGTCCTTCGAGATCGTGCGGCCGCGATCGATCGTGATCGAGATCGGCAGCGTGCCGCTCGTGCCGGTGACCAGCTCGACGCGCTCGGGTACGCGCAGCTCCCAGCCGGCTTCGCGCTGCGCGGCGGCGGGCGTCGCGAGCACGGCGAGGGCGACGACGGCAGCTCTCACAGGATCTGAGTCGCGAGCTCCGCGAGCGGCGAGCGCTCGCCCTTGGTCAAGATCACGTGACCGGCGATCGCCTCGTGCTTGAAGCGCTCGGCGACCGTCGTCAGGCCGTTGTTCGACGAGTCCAGGTACGGATGATCGATCTGGTACGGGTCACCG
>DAIRFU010000413.1:0-6483 GCA_036794935.1 Kofleriaceae bacterium
TTCATCTTCAAGAACACGGGCGACGGGAACTTCGCGAGCCCGGTGATCAAGTACCAGCCGGTGCCGCTCGAGTCGGATCGCGGTGATTCGAGCCTCGGTCCGGCGCGCGGCTGGACCTCACGGCAGCACGCGATCCTCGACTTCGACGGTGACGGCGTGCTCGACGCGATCGTCAAGCCGTCGACCGGGAACTTCTGGTGGGTGTGGTTTGGCGATGGAACCGGTGGATTCGAGCCCACGCGCCACATGTTCACGGCGAAGTACACGTCGCAGATCTCGGTTACCGGCGCCGTGCCCCCAGCGAGCGTCGGTGCAACGGAGGGATTGTTCGATCTCAACGCGGACGGGCTCCTGGATCACTGGACGTGGAACCCGACGCAGAACTACTCGGACCTCTGGTTCAACAGCGGGATCGGGCACTCGAGCCTCAACGCGATGGTGACGCCCTCCGGCCTCAGACCTGGCGACGATGCGATGCACGAGTTCGGTCCGAACGACGTCACGTACATCGCACCGCACCCGCCGGCCGATCCTTCGCCGAAGTGGATCTACTGGGCCGGTCAAACCAAGCTGCAGAACCGCGTGTACGACGTCGATCAGGACGGCCGGCTGGACATCGTCGGTCCGAGCCCGCTCGAAGGCCCGCCGACCGTGTACTTCAACCTCGGCACACAGTTCAACGGAACCGGCACACCACTCGCGTCGAACGTGCAGGGCCTCAAGCGGATTACCTCGGTCGTCGGGACCAATGGGATCCCCGACGGCACCTGGTACCTGCTGAGCGATCAGATCGACCTCGACGGCGATGGCATCGCCGAGGTCGTCGACTTCTCCGGCGGCAACTACGTGCGCGCCCGTCAGCTCAGCTCGGTGCCGCCGCGCATGCTGACGAACGTGAACAACGGTCTCGGTGCGCACACGTCGATCGCGTACGCCTCGATGCACGACACCACGACGGTCGCGCAGGATCCGAGCTCGTTCTGGATCGACCACTGGAACCAATTCCACCCCAATGCCAGCCCGTCGACGCAGTGGGTGGTGAAGTCGATGACCTCGACGGACGACTACGCAGGCACGTCGTCGACGACCAGCTACTTCTACAAGAACCCGCGTCACGGTGCGGATGACGAAGGCAAGTACGCGTTCCGTGGCTTCGGTGAGGTCACGACGACCACGCCGAGCGGCGCGACGAATGTCGAGCGCTACGGCTTTGACGTGGACTGGGCCGGCCGCCTGACCGAGACGCTCGTCAAGCCAGCCCCGGGCGAGATGACGACCGCCGACGAGGTCCGCTCGATCACGCGCACCACCTGGGAAGAGCGCACGCTGTTCTCCGGAACTCTCCAGACGCAGCACCCGACCGTGACCGAGACGTTCACCTGCTGGAACGGTCAGAACGAGGCGGCGTGCAAGGCGGACGGTGGCGCGGCCGCGTACACGCGCAAGTCGACCGACCTCGCCGCGCTGACTTCGCCAGGGGCTTCGGAGCCATCCATCTGGGTGGCGATGAACTCTCACCTTCAAGCCGGGCTCGATCCGGCAGAAGGATCTCGCCACACGTACGGCGCGTTCACGTACTACGCGGAGCCCGGCTTCTATCGCCTGCGTCCCCTCATGACCGACAAGCTCGTGCGCAATGGCGACACGTTCACAGTCTTCGAGAGAACGAAGACGACCTGGGATTCCCAGTATCGCGTGAAGATGACCGAGGAGGTCTCCTTCGACCTGAACCGCAGCGCCGTCACGCACTACGACTACGACTTCACGACCGGCAATGTCATCAAGCGCTGGAAACCGAAGCAGTACGCGGCGAACCTCGCGACGACCTACACCTATGACTCGCGCCAGATGTTCATCACCACCGAGGTGAACGAGCTCGGGCATCGCATCGACTACACGTACGACTACGGCACCGGCACGAAGATCCTGACCGAAGGGCCGAACCAGCGTACGTGCGTCACGGGTACGGGCTGCCCGCTCGACGCGAGCCATCCGCTGAAGCAGCAGAGCAAGGTCGTCATCGACGCGGCCGGCCGCACGCTCGAGACGTGGGCGACCGTCAGCGACGACGGCACGCTGTACACGCTCGCGCAGACGTCGAGCGCGACGTACGACAACGCGCCCATCGGCGGCAACCCGCGGAAGATCACCCGGCGCTCGCACCTCGACGCGACGTCGTCGGTGTGGACGAAGGAGGAGACCGAGGTCGATGGCCTCGGGCGCCCCCTGACGAAGACGGTTGATCCGCAGGGCAGCGCGCCCGCCGGTCACGTCACTGTCTTCACGTATCGCAACGACGGAACGGTCGCGAGCGTGCAGGTGCCGGACCCGGCGCAGAACAACGCCGCCCGCGTGACGTACTCGTATTTCTTCGACAGCCTCGGCCGACCGACGATGCTGCGCCGGCCTGACGGCATCAATCCGCTGTCGAATCAGAGTGGCGTCAACATGCAGTACAACGGGACCACCGTCACGACGACCACCGTCGCGCCGCCGGGAACGGGCGAGGGGCAGATCCACACGATCGTCGCGAAGTCCGACGCGTTCGGCCGGGTGACGCAGACGGAGGAGATCGATCCGTCGATGTCTGCGCACCCGACGTCGTACACATACGGACCCGACGACAACGTGCAGATGATCGTCGCGCCCGACGGTGTGATCACGACGATGAAGCATGACCTCGCCGGCCACCGAACGCAGATCACGCGACACGGCCGGACCTGGAAATACGGCTACGACGACAACGGCAACCTCGAGAGCGTCGTCGTTCCGGGCTCTCCGAATCCGCCGATCACGGACATCAACTTCACATCGACGTTTATCTATGACGCGCTCGATCGTCCGATCGAGAAACTCAACGGCAGGCGCACGCAGTCGAAGGGGGACCAGTCGCTGTTCGCGAATCGCCGGGAGACGTTCGAGTACGACGTCGGTGGCAACATGATCGGACGGCTGCGCTACTGGCGCAGCTTCGCGCCGAACCAGAGCACGGCTGCGATCGTTCACAGCACGCGCTTCGACGCGCAGGGAAATCCAATAACCGCGATCGAGACGCTGCGGATCGCCGGGTTCCCGCAGCTCCAGCGGCAGATCGAGGCGCGCTATCAGCTGCTCGGCGGCGTCTCCGAGATGCGCTTCCAGGACCAGATCGGCGGGACGAACAAGACCAGCGCGACGATCGCCTACGATCCGCGCGGGCTCCCGGCGAGCATGGTGCTGAAGCGAACCGGTCAGCCGGATCAGACGCTCGCCGTGCAGACGCGCAACGTCGCCGGTCTCGTGACGAAGCGCCGCACGGACACGACCGGCGCGATGACCTTTGTCGAGTCGAACTGGGTGTACGACCCGCTCGGTCGCATCGCGATCCAGACGATCCAGAAGGGCCCCGGCCCCGTGACCGTCGCGAAGGAGGCCATCCGGTACTTCGGCGACGACAGCCCGGAGACGGTCAGCGGCGGCATCGGCACGCAGAACACGCAGCTCGTGTTCACGTACGACCCGCGTCAGCAGCTCAAGACGGTCACGAGCAGCGTCACGGGGTACTTCAGTGCGACCTACGACTACGGCCTCGGCGGTCGGTTCAAGCGGGCGACGGAGACGCAGACGATCAGCCCGCTGCCGGCGGAAACGAACGTGAAGCCGCGCGACGTCAACTACATCTACGGCGACACGGATCCCGAGCGCCTCACCGCGCTGCGGAACGCGAGCAACGACTCGACCTACGCCGGCTACATCTACGACGCCGTCGGCAACCTCACGCGCCGCTGCAACGGCGGTACGGGTGTGTCGAGTTGCACCGGCGAGTCGATGGACTACGTCTACGACGGCAGGGATCAGCTGCGCCGCGCGACGAAGAAGGTCAACGGCGTGGTGCAGGGCAGCGAGGAGTACTGGTACGGAGGCACGGGCGACCGCATCGCGGTCGTGAAGCGCGACGCGTCCGGCACGAAGACGGAGCTCGTGTGGTTCCTCGGCGATGTCGAGGCGCACTACGACGCCGCCGGCACCCCGACGCACACGTACTCGCATCTGAGCCTCGGCACGCCGGTGGCGCGCGTCGATCGCACGTCGAACACGGCCACGACGCTGGAATTCCAGTTCCACGGCCTCGGCAACAACACGCTCGCGGCCGTCGCCGAGAACGGTACGGTCAACGCGAGCTTCCGGTACGCGCCGTTCGGCGAGGTCATCGAGGCGACGAACGGCGGCGACAGCGCAGCGGGAACGCAGGCGCACAAGCGCCGCTTCAACGACAAGTACGAGGACGATCTGACCACGCTCGCGTATTACGGCGCGCGCTACTACGACAAGACGTCCATGATGTGGACGCAAGGCGATCCGCTCTACCGTGTCGTCCCGGATCTCGCGAAGGGATCTTCGCGTCGGGCGAACCTCTACCAGTTCTCGCTCAACAACCCGCTCCGTTACATGGATCCCGACGGTCGCGATTCGGGCCACTGGACGCGGGGCAGCCAGAACGCGCTCGACTCCGCGATGAACCGCCAAAATAAGGGCGCCATCTACGGCGGCGGATTCACCGGCGTCATCGAGCAGACAGCGGCCACTCCGGCGCTGAACTGCGGGACGATGGCGCCCGGTCAGTGCGAGGCAGTAGCAAACGGCGCGCCCAAGGAGACGTTCGCCGAGGCGATCGCCCGGTCCTATCCAGGCGCTTCCATCACGCTGGCGCAGTGGCCGTCATGCAAGAAGCCGGACGAGGACACGACTGCCGTCACCGCTTCGGACAAGTGGTTCCCCGACATCGCACGCTCCTGCGAGAAGAGCGACAAGACGGTCGGCGAGCCGCCCTACGAGCGTGACGACAAAGGCGACTCCCTTGGACACTCGGAGTGGGTCGATACTTCCAAGCCGAAGCCCGCGGACACCGGCAGCTGGCGTGACGGTCACGGTCCGTCCGATATCGGCAAGTTCGGGGCGAGCAGAATCGTCGGCGAAGTCCTCTCCAAACTCTCCGTGAAGATCGCGAAACTCCTCCCGGCGGCCAGGTTGGCCATCGGTGTGCTCTACGTGGGCAAGCTGATCTGCTTCGACGGCGTCTCGATGTGGCTGGAAGACCCGTGGGGAACCAAATACGACTCTGGCTACAACGTATGGGTGCCCGGCCACGTTCAGCTCTCGGACCGAGCGCGCACATACTTCGACAGCGGGGCGAGCCCGACCTATGACATGCCCCCTGCCTTCCAGAACAAGAACTAAGCAAGATCCGCCTCAGGCCGTCTCTTGTCGCTGTGACAGCGACCCGACCCGACCGGGACCCGACCCGACCGGAGTTGATCGTTGCACCCGACCCGGACCCGACCCGACCGGAGTTGATCGTTGCCCTACACCCGCGCCTCGCTCGCTCGACGATGTCGTGGTCCATTTCTGCCATTGCGATGCCACTTGCTGCGATGGCACGCAACCACGCCGCGACGTCGCGTGCGGTGACCGCACACGCTGGCGGTGACCGCACACGCTGGCCGCGACCATGCGCCGCGAGTGGTTCAAGCGTCGTTCAGTTGAATTCCGGCGGTGGCTTCACGGGCACGCTCGCAAACCGACGGAGCCAATAGGTTCCATAGGGAAACTCGACGTCGAAGCCGGCGAGCCACAGCAGTCGTGCTCTGCGGTACTCGGCGTGCCATTCCTTGTTGCGGTGGAGTGCGGCGATCCGGTCGAGCTTGTCTCGTGCCGCGATGCGCGGACGCAGATTGCGACGCGGTTCGCGACTGGTTGGCGTATCACGCCACGACTGGCGCAGGATGCAGCGGCGGCCCATGACGCGGCGACCGCTCTGCATGCGTTGACGCGCGTGCTGTTCCTCCACCTCCGCGATGCGGCGCTCGAGCTCGGCCAGGAATGCCTCCTTCTCCGGGAACTCGTCCGGTAGCCCGAGCTGGAGCTCCAGCGCCTCGGGCATCGGTCCATCATCGCGAAAGAAATGACGCGGACGCCTCGCCTTGAGCGGTCGGCCTGAAAGTAGCGCCTGGACGAATCTCGGCCCGGGCCAGTGATGCACCTTCTCGACTAGGCCATCCTTGACCGGATTGGTGGCGATGTAGACCAGCTGGTTGAGAAGATCCTCGGCCGCTACCGGCTCGATGGTACATGGCTCCTCGGTTGACCAAAGGTTCTCCCACCGGCCGCGCAGCGCGTTCTGCGACTTGGCCATCAGCTTGTGGAAGTGCTCGCGGAACTCGACGTGATTGCCGTGCCGATCGTACGCCGCGGTGTGGTGATGGTTCGACATCATCTGCGGCAGGATCACGTCGATGCCGAAGCGCTGTGACGCTTCGGCCAGCAGGTACGTGAACGCATTGTTCGTCTCGTCGTCCGGTCGCAGCAAGAACTGTCGCTGCGTGCATCGACGCTGGATGATCAGAAACTGCCCAGGGAACACGGGACGCGGCGCCGTCATGACCACGACCTGAAAGCATGCTGCATGCCACAGCGCAACTACGCCACTACGCTTGCGGACAGTCC
>DAIRFU010000928.1:0-1838 GCA_036794935.1 Kofleriaceae bacterium
ACCAGCCCGCGAGCGCTCTGGTAGACGCACACGTGCGCCTCCATACCGGCGACGATCCACTGATCGCGGCCGAGCCCGGGCGCCAGCGCGGCGAACGGGTCGGCGTCGGCCGCCGAGAACACGAGCTTGTCGAAGCGGTGCACGGTCGGCGCGTCGCGAAGCGCCTCCTCGATCGCGGGGACGGTCGGGCCGAGGCCGCGTGGGTACTGCTGGCTGACGACGATCGGCAGCCACATCCGGCGCGCGGTCTCGATCAGGACCGCCGTGTTGCGTACGGTCTGCGCGAGCACCTCGGCGGGCATCGCCGCGGCGAGCCGCTCCTGGATATCGACCACGAGCAGCGCCGCGCGGGCGCGCGACAGCGGGCCGATCACTTCACGACTCCCAGTGTCTGGAGGGCCTCCGTCAGCACGGTGAGGCGCTGCTGGTCATCAGCGAGCCGCTGGCGGATCTCGGCGACGACCTCCTCGGGGGCGCGCGCCAGGAAGTCCGCGTTGCCGAGCTTCTTCTCGTGCGTCGCGATCTCCTTCTCGGCCTTGCCGATCTCCTTCTTGATCCGCGCGCTCTCGGCCGCGGTGTCGATCAGGCCGCCGAGTGGCACGAGGACCTGGACGTCGGCGCCGACCAGCGCCTTCGCCGCTCCGGGCAGCGGATCGCCGGCGGCCGTGATCGTGGCCTTCACCTTCGCGCGGCCCTGGATCATGTCGTGGTAGCGCTCGAGGGTCGCGCGCGGTGCGTCGGCGGCGACGCGCAGCTCGATCGCGACCGTCTCGTTCGGCTTGATGTTGTAGGTCTGGCGCAGCATGCGTGCCGTCGACACGACGTCTTGCACGAGCTTCATCTCGGCCTCGGCCGCCGGGTCCACCCACTGCTGATCGGCGCGCGGGAACACGGTGATCATCAGCGAGCCGGGCAGCTGGGGCAGCTTGGGCAGCTTCTGCCAGATCTCCTCGGTGACGAACGGCGCGAACGGATGAAACAGCCGCATCGTGGTCTCGAGCGCGGTCGCCAGCACGCCCTGGACGACGTGGCGGCGCGCCGACTTGTCGCTGTCCTGCTGCAGCATGCTCTCCGGCGACGCATCCTTGTGCAGGTGCGGCTTCGCGAGCTCGATGTACCAGTCGCACAGCTCGTCCCACACGAAGTGGTAGATCGCGTTCGCCGCATCGGAGAAGCGGTACGCCTCGAGCGCGGTGTCGACGGCGGCCGCTGTCGCCTGCAGGCGCGACAGGATCCAGCGCTCGGGCATGCCGAGCTGCGCGCGGCCCTGCGCGGTGCGGAGCTGCGCATCGAAGCGCTCCGGGTCGTAGCCGTCGAGGTTCATCAATGCGAACCGTGACGCGTTCCAGAGCTTGTTGATGAAGTTGCGGTAGCCCTCGACGCGGTCGATCGACAGCCGGATGCGCGAGCTGCCGGTGTTGAGTGCGGCGAGCGCGAAGCGCAGGGCATCCGCGCCCATCGCCGGGATGCCCTTACCGAAGTGCTTCTTGATCGCCGTCTTGACCTTGGCCGGATCGGGCGGCTTCTCGACGTCGACGCGGTCGAGCAGCGTCTCGAGCGACGCGCCGTACACGACGTCGAGCGGATCGATCACGTTGCCCTTCGTCTTGGACATCTTGTCGCCGTTCTCGTCGGTGACGATCGATGTCAGGTACACGGTGCGAAACGGCACCTTCCCCATGAAGTGCATGCCCATCATCATCATGCGGGCGACCCAGAAGAAGATGATGTCGGGGCCGGTGACGAGCACGTTGTTCGGATAGAACGTCGACAGCGCGCGCGTCTTCTCCGGCCAGCCGAGCGTCGAGAACGGCCACAGCGCCGACGAGAACCAGGTG
>DAIRFU010000414.1:0-6416 GCA_036794935.1 Kofleriaceae bacterium
GCGTGTCGATCCACAGCCCGTGCTCGGTGACGAACAGCTCGCGCCGAGTCGTCGTGTGGCGGCCGCGCTCGTCGGCGCGGATCGGCCGGGTGAGCTGCGCCTCTTCGCCGAGCACGGCGTTGAGCAGCGACGACTTGCCGACCCCCGAGCTGCCGAGCAGGACGGTCGTGTGGTCTTCGCCGAGCGCGCGGATCTCCGCGAGGTCGGCGCCGGTGACCGTCGAGGCGCCGAGCGCCTGCACCGATGGTGCGATCGCGCGCAGCTCCGCCAGCAGCCGCTCGGGATCGCCGGCCAGATCGATCTTCGACAGCACGAGCACCGGCGTGATGCCGCCATCGCGGAGCAGGCCGAGGTACCGATCGAGCCGCTTCGGCGACAGGTCCTTGTTCGCGGAGGTCATCACGATCCCGGTATCGACGTTCGCGGCGACCGGTTGCGGGAGCGTCGCCTCGCCGGCGGCCTTGCGGACCAGGAAGCCGCGCCGGGGCAGCACGTGACGGATCACGCCGGCGCCGCGGCCGGCGACCGCGGCGGCCCAGCGCTCGACCAGCACCCAGTCGCCGACCGTGGGCAGCGCGCGCTTGTCCTTGGCGCGGTGGAACGCGCGGCCGGTGAGCTCGATCCACGCGACCGAATCTCCGTCGCTTGCATGATATGCACCGCGATGCTCGGCGATGACGCGCACCGCGGTGAGCTCGTCGTCGGGATCCAGAGCGCGCTTCAGCTCGTCCCAGTGCGCATCCCAGCCGAGCTGCTCGCGCATGTCAGCGGACCATCGTGAAGTGGCAGCCGGGGAACGGTGCGCGGCTCATGCGACGCCTATAATGTGACCGGATGGACAGCGAGGACAAGCCGCTGCGCGCGACCCGCGGGTTCGTCGAGCACATCCCGCACAACCGGGCGCTCGGCCTGAGGGTTCTCGAGTTCAAGCGCGCCGAGGCGGTGTTCCAGCTGCCATACGACGAGAAGCTCGTCGGCAACCCGGATACGGGCGTCCTCCACGGCGGCGCGATCACCGCGCTGCTCGACGCCTGCTCGGGAGCCTCCGTGTTCGCCGCACTCACCGAGCTCGCCCCGATCGCTACGCTCGATCTGCGCATCGACTACCTGCGCGGCGGCGATCCGGGCCGCGACATCACGTGCCGCGCGAGCTGCTACCGGCTGACGCGCAATGTCGCGTTCACGCGCGCGGTCGCGTATCACGACGACGAGTCCGACCCGATCGCGACCTCTGCCGGCACGTTCATGCTCGGTACCAAGCCGGGAGGGCCACGATCATGACGCTCGTCGACAGGCTGGCCGAGGCGAAGCGCTCGGGCGACTTCAAGGCGCTCTTCGAGCTGATCCCGTACTCGCGGTTCCTGGGCCTGTCGGGCGGGATGGACGGCGACGAGCTGATCACGACGATGAAGTTCTCCGATCACCTGATCGGCAACCCGGCACTGCCCGCGCTGCACGGCGGCACGCTCGGTGCGCTGCTCGAGTCGTCGGCGATCTTCGAGCTCTTGTGGCGCGCCGAGACGATCGTGCTGCCGAAGACGATCACGCTGACGGTCGATTATCTGCGATCGGGCGGCGCGCACGACACGCACGCGCGCAGCATCGTCACCCGGCACGGCCGCCGCGTCGCGAACGTGCGGGTCGAGGCCTGGCAGGCCGATCGCGCGCTGCCGGTCGCAACCGCGCACGCGATCTTCCTCGTCATGCGTGAGGCGCCGGCGGCAACCGCATCGTGATGACGGCGCCGCCGCCCTTGCGCGGCGCGAGCGCGACCTCGCCGCCGAGCGTCATCGCCACCGAGCGCGCGACGCCGAGACCGACGCCGACGCCGGCACCGCGCACCGACGAGCGGAAGAACGGATCGAAGGCGTGCTGCGCTTCCTCGCCGGTGAGATCGCGGCCGTTGTCGGAGACCTCGACGACCACCGATCCGTCGCGCTCCTCGACGGCGACCACGATGCGGTTGCTCGCGGATGACAGCTCGCCGTCGAAGCCCGAGCTCGAGAACAAGAGCATCGCGAGCACCGCCTGGCCGATGCGCGACTCCTCGCCGGCGACCTGCGGGACCGGAAAGATCTGACGGATGACGTGGGCGCGCGGCTCGAGCGTCGGCGCGGCGAGCCGGAGGGCGGCGGCGACCACCGCGGCGAGATCGATGGACTGCGTCGCGCTGCGCGTCGCGAGCGTCTGGAGCGCGTGCATGTTGCTCGCGATCCGCTTAGCGCCTGTCGTGATGTCGTCGAGGCAGCGCAGCGCCGTCGACTGCGGCACGTCGTTGAGGTTCGCGGTGACCTGCTTGCGCAGCGAGCGCAGGTTGAGCAGCACCGATGTCAGCGGATTGTTCGTCTCGTGCGCGAAGCCCGCCGCGAGCGCGCCGACGAGCGCGATGCGGTCGGCCTCGAGCAGCGACAGCTGGTTCTGGCGCTGCATGTCGCGGATCACGCAGACGACGAGCCGCTCGTGGCCATGCGCGATGCGGCCGGCGGCGATCTCGGCCAGGATCTCGTGGCCATCGCGGTGGACGAGCCGGACCTCGATCGGCGTCGGGATCGGTGCATCAGTGCCGAGCCGCTCCATGATCTGCGCCATCGACTGCTTCTGGTCGGGCGCGATCAGGTGCCAGAGCGGCGTGGCCAGCCACTCCTCGGCGGTGTAGCCGAGGCTCGTCATCAGCGATTGGTTCGCGTAGACCTTCTCGGTTCCTCCGTCGATGATGCGGAACACGACGAAGCCGACGTGTGCGAAGTCGAGCGCCTCGACGAGTGCCGGCAGCGCGACCGCGACGTCGAAGCTCACCGCGGCTCCTTGACGAACGTGCCGGCGTGCCGGTCCTTGATGACGCCGGGGAACGCGAGCACCTGGTTGTGCATCGCGACGTAGACGCCGGGCGGCACCAGCTGGACGGCGATCAGCGCCTCGGTCAGGTTCTGCAGCGCATCGGTCGAGCGCAGCTCGTAGGGCCGCATGGCACCGGTGAACACGACCGGCGAGGCGGGCGTCCCGGCGATCTCGACCAGCCGCTCGCCGCTCGCCGCCAGCCGATCGGTGCCGTGGACGACGATGACGCCCTCGGTCTCGCGCGCGAGCTGGGCCGCGGTCTCGGCGATCAGCGTGTGATCGGCGGCAGTCATCTCGAGACTGTCCTTGTTGAGCAGCCCGATGCGCTGGACCTCGACGCCGCGCAGCTCGAGCGAGGCGAGCATGACGTCGAGCACGGAGACGTGATTCGCGAGCACGCCCGAGAGCTCGTCGTAGGTCTTCTCGATCGTTCCTCCGGTCGAGATCAGCGCGATCCGTCGCTTCGTCATGTTTCAGGTCAGGTACGGCAGCGCGAAGTAAACCACGGCTGTCGCCCCACCGGCGGCGATCAATACCAAGATCGCGAGTAAGAAATTTCCGGCGCCATGTGACGCCGCGGCGAGCTGCGGCTGCGCAGCGGATGCGCTCGGCACCAGCGTCGGGCCCGTCTCGTCGGTGAGCTCGTCCCGAGAAAATTCGATCGGCTGCGCGGCGGGTGCAGGCGATGCGCGGATGTTCGTGAACGTGGGGTCGGCGACCAGCGGCAGGCGCGGCACGGCGCGCGACCCGGTGCGCGGGACGGTCTGAACGCGCGCGCCCGCCAGCGGGACGGTCTCGGCGCGCTCGCGCAGGACGGTGGTGTCCTCGGTGAACGCACGGCTGGCGACCACGGGGGCTTTCAGCGTGAGCGCGCTGTCCCGGTCGGCGAGCGCCGGCGGCGGCGTCGGCTCGTGGCGCGGCGAGCTGCCGAGCGCGATGTGTGCCGGCGGTTCGGGCGGCGAGCTGCCGCGATCCTTGCGGGCGACGACGTGCGCGGAGATCGGCCGCCGCGCGGGCGTCGTCACCTGCATGACCTCGCGCGTCTTCATCTCGTTCCAGCTCTCGGGCGCCGTGGTGATCACGATGCTCGGCTCGGATTGCTCGAGCGCTGGGCGCGCGAACGCCTCGTCGATCCACTCGATCACCTGTGCGTCGCGCACGGCGAGTCCGAGCCGTTGCACCTCCATCGTGAGCGCCTGGCGCAGCGCCGCCGCGCGCTGCCAGCGCTGGTCGGGATCGCGCTCGAGCGCGGTCATCACGATCGCGTCGAGCTCCGGCGGCACATCCGGGTTGGCCCGCGATGGCGGCACGATCGGCATCTCGCGCACGCGGTTCAGCGTGTCCATGTCGTCGTTGCCCTGAAACAGCGGGCGGTTCGCGAGCAGCTCGTGTGCGACGATCCCGAGCGCGAACAGATCCGAGCGCGCGTCGACCTGGCCGTGCAGACTCTCGGGGGCCAGGTAGCTGAACTTACCTTTGATCGCGCCGGTCATCGTCTGCACGCTCGCGCTCTTCGACGCCTTCGCGATCCCGAAGTCGATCAGCTTGACGACGCCGGCCTCGCTGACGATCACGTTGGCCGGCGAGACGTCGCGATGGATGATGCCGAGCGGCTCGCCGCTGTCGTCGCAGAGCTCGTGCGCGTAGTCGAGCGCGTCGGCGAGCTGGCTGATGATGTTCATCGCGATCGCGACCGGCATGTGGCCGGCGGCATGCGCGCAGTGCTCGAGGATCTCGCGCAGGTTGCGGCCGGGCACGAGCTCCATCGCGATGAAGTACGTGTCGCCGACCTTGCCGAGGTCGTACGTCTGCGCGACGTTGCCGTGCCGCAGCCGGCTCGCGAGCCGAGCCTCGCGGATGAACGATTGCACGAGCTTGTCGTCGGCGGCGACGCCGGGCAGCATGCGCTTGAGCGCGACCTGCCGGGAGAAACCGGCGATGCCCTGGGTCTCGGCCCGGTGCACCGTCGCCATACCTCCCAGCCCGATCTGTTCGTAGACCACGTACGGCCCGAACTCCTCGCTCGGCGACCCCACGCCGCGATCCTACTACGGGCAGGGCGGGATCGGGCTGCCGTGTGCGGTCGCGACCAGGGCGTCGTAGTTGTGCTGGACACCTTGGATCACGTCGCCGGTGCTGGCCGAGACCGCATCGAGGTGCTCGACGAACGCGAGCTCGGTCACGTTCGGGTCGGCGGTCGCGAGCACCTGGATCGAGCCCTCGCTGAGGCTGATGAAATCGCTGCCTTGGACCTTCTGGTGCCGGATCATCGCGAGCGAGTCATCGATCGTGCCGTACCGCCACTCGTCGTCCCACTCGACGGTCAGCACCTCGTGGACCGTGTAATGAATCGAGAAGCTGTACTCGTACTGGGGGGCCGTCGCCAGCGTGACGCGCTGCTCGTCGGTCTTGCAGGTCGACAGGTTCGGCGTCGGGTCCTTCGCGACCTCCCAGAGCGCCGCCGGCGGGACCTGCACGAAGCCGCGCGCGTAGATCCGGATGTAGTCCTTGTCGCTCGTCGCGGTGCGCAGGGTCTCGGTGAACGGACCCTCCGGCAGCGGCTCGACGACGTTGTCCTCGAACGGCTCGAGGCCTTCGGGGAATGGTGTCGCGATGTTGTCCTGGCAGGCGGCGAGTACTAGCACCGCCAGCGCAAACCTCATCTCCCGACTATAAGCCAGAATCAGCCCGGACTGGCGGGCGACGGGCTTGCCGGCTTCTGCCGGAACCGTGCCCGGGCGGTCGGCGCGATCTTCCGGTTGACCAGCACGATCGTGGTGACCGGGATGACGAGCGCGAGCGCGAGCGGCAACAGCTGGAAGATGTGGCCCTTGTCCAGCTCTCGCAGGTGCCCGAACAGGTCGAGCATCGGCCAGCTGATGTAGACGGTGAGCCCCGTTGCGACCACCCCGAACACGGTGGCGACCACGCGGCTCTGCGGGCTCATGCGGATCAGCTCGAACCCGGCCCAGCCCTGGAGCACGACGAGACCGACCGAGAACCAGATCGAGCGCGCGCCGCCGCTGCCGGCGATCGCGAGGATGGCCTGGAGCTCGTGCGAGGTGCGGCCCTCGCCGAGGAACAGCTGCGGCAGGAGGCACGTCGCGGAGTACGCGGCGAACGCGAGCAAGAACCAGCCCAGGCTGGTGAGACCCGCGTCCGGCGCGCGGCGGTGCAGCGGCGCGCCGTCGCCGGCGAGCAGGTCGGCGAACTGGCGATCGCTGAAGAACCGGCGGATGACGAGCGGCCAGGCCATCAGCATCCAGCAGATGCCGCAGATGACCGCGAGCCCGATGACGCTCATCTGGATCTGCATGACGAACAGCAGCATCGCGCCGCCACCGCAGAACGAGCTGATCACGCCGAAGTTCGCGTACCGGTTGGCAAGCTCGACCGAGCGATCGACGCTGGTCTCGCGCAGCCCGGAGAGCCCGGCCTGGACGTGCAGATACGAGCGGATGCACAGCATCGCGAGCGCGAGCGCGAGCAGCACGCCGGCTCCCCGGGTCAGCAGGTTGCCCGGCAGCTCGAGCAGGAACAGCAGCGTAGCGCCGGTCGCGATCAGGCCACACAGCCCG
>DAIRFU010000415.1:0-6415 GCA_036794935.1 Kofleriaceae bacterium
CATCGATCGCGATGCTGCCGCGTGCTTCGAAGTCGCGCGTCGCGAACGAGTACGGCACCTGGACCTCGAAGTCGTCGGTGAATCCGTAGCCGACGATCGGTGCGCCCCCCATCGCGGAGAAGTCATGGTTCGCGGTCGCGTCGGCGCCGAGCATCGCCAGACCGGCGGGCAGCGTGAGCGGGCGGGCGACCACCGCGCGAGGGAAGCGCGGCGCCGGGGCCTCCTCGACGGTCGCGGCCACCGTCGTCTGCGGCGCATCCTCGGCGAGGGCGGGCTGGGCACTCACGATCGAGGTGATCGCGAGCGCGCGTAGGACAGCTGAGGCGGGTGAGCGGCTGGATCTCGGCATGTGCTCCAAGCTGCCGGACGCACGTTTCGCCCGTGTTGCGTGACCGTATCTCTTTGGCGTTGAAACCAATTCTCCGGTCCAGGCGCGGACATTTTGCGCGAGCGTTACGAGCCGGAAACCTGGGGCCGGTAGCGTGTTGCCTATGCGAGTCAGACGAACCGTTACCGCGTGGCTGGTTGGATGGCTGTTGATCGCGATCATGGGCGGTGTCGCCAGCGCCGGCACCATCGCCCCCGCGACCCCGACGGTGGAGCAACGGCTCGCGAACCTCGAGGCATACGTGACGAACGGTGCGCCCGATGCCGCCGGCGGCGCGCTCGCGTCGACACCGGGCCCCGGCCACAACGGCTGGATGATGGTGTCGACCGCGCTCGTCCTGTTCATGACGCTGCCCGGTCTCGCGCTGTTCTATGGTGGCCTCGTCCGGCGCAAGAACGTGCTGTCCGTCCTCGCGCAGTGCTTCGGCTCGGCGGCGCTCGTCACCGTGATCTGGTGGTCCGTGGGCTACAGCCTCGTGTTCTCGAGGGGCAACGCCGTGCTCGGCGGTCTCGACTTCGCGATGCTCGATGGCGTGACCTCGGCGCCGAACGGCGACTACGGCGCCTGGGTGTCGCAGAACGTGTTCGCGATGTTCCAGATGATGTTCGCGATCATCACGCCGGCCCTCATCGTGGGCGCGATCGCCGAGCGCATGAAGTACTCGGCGGTGATCGCGTTCATCGCGCTGTGGATGTTCATCGTCTACCTCCCGCTCGCTCACATGGTGTGGGGCGCCGACGGCATGATGAACGGCGTGTGGAACGCGGGCGCGTCGATCAAGGCGATCGACTTCGCGGGCGGCACCGTCGTCCACATGTCGTCGGGCTGGTCGGCGCTCGTCCTGTGTCTGATCCTCGGCAAGCGCACCGGCTTCGGCAGGCGCGCGTTCATGCCGCACAGCCTCGTGCTGACCGTCGTCGGTACCGGCATGCTGTGGGTCGGCTGGTACGGCTTCAACGCGGGCAGCGCGGTCGCCGCCGACGGCATCGCCGCGAACGCGTTCATGACGACGACCCTCGCCGCCGCGATCGCCGCGGGCGTGTGGCCGGCGCTCGAGTGGGTGACGCGCGGCAAGCCGACCGTGCTCGGCTTCTGCTCCGGTGCGGTCGCCGGCCTCGTCGTGATCACGCCCGCCGCCGGCTTCGTCAACGCGAGCAGCGCGATCCTGATCGGCGTGATCGCCGGTGTCGTGCCGTTCCTCGCGGTCACCAAGCTCAAGGCGATCTTCAAGTACGACGACGCGCTCGACACGTTCGGCGTGCACGGCGTCGGCGGCACGATCGGCGCGATCCTCGCCGGTGTGTTCGCGACCCCCGACGTCAACGCGAACCTGAGCACGAACCTCGCGTCGCTCGTCGGCCACGGCCTGTGGCTCGAGCAGCTGAAGGCCGTCGGCATCACGATGGGCCTGTCGATCGGCGCGACCGCGGCGATCGCGTACGGCATCAAGGCGGTGATCGGCCTGCGCGGCAGCGCCGAGGAGGAAGAGGCAGGTCTCGACGAGATCGACCACGGCGAGGCCGGCTACCACGAGGGCGAGGGCGGTCACGGCGGCCTCGAACACGTCGCGCTGCCCGCGCTCGGCACCGCGACCACGCCTGCCACGTTCGACGTCAGCGAGGCGAGCTGAGCTCCGCGCGCAGCTGCCGCACGGCCTCGTTTAGCGGCTCGATCTCCGAAAGCCGACAGAGCATCGCGATGTCCAGATCGGGCACGTGATGGCTGCGCTCGCGCGGCTCGTAGCCATGATCGGCAAGTCCGTAGACGGTCAGCACCTGGTTCTTCCAGAACCAGACCTCGTCCACGCGTAACCGGCGGTAGATCTCGAGCTTGTTGATACCGCCGCTGGTCCAGACCACCTCGATGGCGAGGTCGGGCCATTGCTTCTGCGTGGGATCGGCCGCGAACACGTAGCACTCGTCAGGCTCGGCGGCGGCCTCCTCGGAACTGTCTTCGAGATGCCAGCTGCCGTAGGGGGTGATCGGGATGTCCAGAGCGAGACAGTAGTGCTCGAGCAGCCGACCGATCATCGACTTCTTGCCTTCGTGACCGCGCGAGGCTCCCATGATCTCCACCACTCCGTCGAGGTACGCCAAGCGGTAGCGGCGTTCTCCGCGGATCACGAGCAGGGTCTGGAAGTCAGCCCAGCTAAGCCCGTGCAGCACGATCCGTTGATCGGCCGTCGGCACGTATTCGCCGGGCGGGATCGACGCGGGGATCGGAGAGGAGATCATCGCTGCCATCGTAGCATTCGCTCAGCAAGCTGCAGGCCGGCGCCAATGCCGCGAGATCAGGTGCAACGTCCGGGCACTCCGGCCGTGGTGCGTACGAACCGTCCGCTGGCCATCGGACAAACGAGCAAGGCGCTGGTGCTCCGCTATTCGATCGCGAGGCCGAGATGCCGGCGCGCCGCGAAGTACGCCGGCGACACCGAGTACGCGACCAGCTCGGCGACCCGCTGGGTCGGTCGCGGCCCGCCGGGCGCCGCGGTCTCGCTCGCGATCATGCGCGCGGTCGCGGCGAGGTCACCGGAGATCAGCAGGCCCGCGCGCTGCGCCGCCGCGTCGACGGCGTTGCGCCAGCGCAGCAGGTCGGCCTGCTCGGGCAGGCGCTGCACGAGCTGGACCAGCGCCTCGGCGGATGGCCGGGAGAGCCGCTTCGGCAGCTCGGCCGCGATCGCCGCGATCATCGGCTCGAGCTGCGGGCGCGCCGGGCGCTGCTTGCCGACGACGAGCGCCGCCGCGGCGAGCGCCGCCTCGAGCTCGTCGGCCGCTGCGAGCGTGAGCTTGAGATAGTAGGCCGGGCGCAAGAGCGCGATCATCGCGCCGACCGAGGCGGCAATCTCGGTGTCGCGATAGCCGGTCATCAGATCGCGGCCGACGATCACGGCGGGCGCGAGGCGGCCCTTCTCGATGCAGTTCGCGAGGAGGAGTCGCCCGGACCGGCGCGGCTGCACGTAGACGTCGGGCAGCGACACGTTGAGCACGCGCGACGCGTGCTTGAAGATCTTCGCGACGACGCCGGTGCTCTCCTCGATCGCGAGGCGCTGCTTCGCCTTGAGCTCGAACGCCTTCGCCGGGCCGGCGCGCAGCGCGACCGCGGCCTCCCAGGTCAGCGCGAACAGCGCGCTGATCGTGAGGTCCTCGTCGGGGTGACGGACATGCGCCCACGCGTCGTCGTCGAGCAGGCCCTTCGCCTTGCGCGTCTCGTACGGCTGGTAGCGCCGGTAGAGCGCGGCCTCTTCCTTGTTCGCCTGGTCGAGGAACACGAGCGCGCGCGCGACGCACCATGCCTCGTCGGTGCGGCCCGCGGCCATCGCGGTGCGGCCGAGTGCGCGGTAGGAGTCGGCGTTCGTCGGATCGACCTCGACGAGGCGGGCGGCCTTCTCCGCGGCCTGCGCGGGTCGCTTCGCGCCGGTCTGCGCGTAGAGCTCGGAGAGCATGCGGGCACGGTGCGCGGACTTGTCGGGATCGAGCGCATGCGCGACCTCGAACGCCTCGATCGCGCTCTGCGGGTGGTCGAGCCTGCTCCGGTAGATGTCGCCGAGGCCGTCCCACAGCGGCAGCAGGACCGGGTCCTCCTTCGGCAGTCGCTTGATCATCCGCCGGTACGCCTGCTCCAGGTACTTCCAGTCCTGGTCCGCGGTGATCAGCTCGCGAAGCGCGTGGAATGCGTCGAGCGCGCGCTCGCGGGTCGCGGCGACCAGCGGTTCGTCCTTCAGCATCTCGTCGAGGGCGGCCTCGTAACAGTCGCGCGCGCCCGGGTCGTCCTTGAGGTGCGCGCGGCGGATCTCGGCCGACGCGACGTGGTAGGCGCCGCGGCGCGCGCGATCGGTCTCGACCTCGAGGAAGCGATCGATCGTCTCGACCGCGCTCTTCCACTGCCCGGTCTCGGACTGCAGATCCAGGATGCGCTGGAGGATGCGGTGGTTCGCCTTGTCGAGCGCGAGCGCCTCGAGGTACGTCGACATCGCGCGCGGCGGCGCGGCGAGCTTGTCGTGGTAGAGGTCGCCGATTCGCTCGAGCAGCGGGATGCGCGCGGCGGGCTCGGTGATGGCCGCGAGCGCGCGCAGCGTCGCGATCGCCTCGTCGACATTGCCGCGCGCCAGGTGCAGCTCCGCGAGCTCGTCGAGCGTCTCGCGGTGCTTGCCGTCGAGATCGAGCACCTTCTGGTAGAACGTGACCGCCTGCGCTGCCTTGCCGAGCGCGGCATGGATCGCGCCCAGCTTGCGGTAGATCGCGATCATCTCGACGCGCTCGAGCGTCGGCTGGTGGCGCGCAATGATCGTCTGATATGCCGCAGCCGCAGCCTCGAGCGAGTTGCCGCGGTAGAACGCCTCGGCGCGATCGAGCTGCGTCGCCGGCGTCTGATCGATCGCGCACGCCAGATCGTAGAGCTCGATCGCGGCCTTGAACTTGCCGAGCTCGACCGCGCAGCGCGCCGCCTTCGTGAAGATCGCGAGGCGTTCGGCCGGCGGCATCGCCTCGTCGCTGCGTGCCCGTGCCGAGCTCTGCTCGAGGTGCTCCCACAGTGACGCCCACTCCTCGGTGTCGTGGAGCAGCTCGGCGAGCGCCTGCTTGGCGTCGGCGTGCTCGGGATCGAGCTCGAGGATGCGCTCCAGGCACGTGCGCGCGTGCTCGTTGTCGGCCAGCCGGTAGCGGTACACCCACGCGGCATCGCCGAGCAGGCGCAGGATCTCCTGCTGGCTCGCCGAGAGCTGGGCCGCGCGTAGCAGCTTCTCGGCGGCGGCGACCAGCTTGCCCTGCTGGAGCAGCACGCGTGCGATGCCCTCGTGCGCGCCGGCATTGTCGGGATCGAGCGCGATCGCCTCGGCGAGCGACGCCTCCGCCTTGATCGTGTCGCGCGCGCTGAGGTGGACCTGGCCGATACGCGCGAGGAGCTCGCTGTGCGCGCGGCGGTCGCTCGCGGTCTCGGCGGCGATCCGCGACAGGATCTCGAGCGCGGACTGCCACTGCCCGGCGCGGTCGTACAGGCGCGCGAGCGCGTCGAGCGCGGCCCGGTTGTGCGGGTCGGCCCCGAGCACCTCGCGGTATGCGGCGATCGCGCCGTCGACGTTATCGAACTGGCGCTCGAGCAGGTCGCCGAGCTCGAGCAGCAGTGCGACCCGCTCGAACGGCTCGACCACGACCTTGAGCTGAGCGCGCAGCGCGAGCGCGAGTTGCGCCCACTGCTCGTCGTCGCGCAGCTCGCGCGCGAGCCCCTTGTGGGCGTGGACGTTGCGAGGCTCGAGTGCGAGCAGCTTCTGCCAGCACGCGATCGCGCGATCGAGACGCGCCAGCTCGTGCCACGCGGCCGCGATATCCGCGTAGCGGCGGGCCTGCTCGCCGCCGGCCGCGGCATCGACCTCGGCCTCGCTGGTCTCGAGCAGCGCCTCGGTCTGGCCGGAGCCCTCGTAGACCTGCGCGAGCCCGTGATACGCGGCAGCGTGCTTCGGATCGAGCGCGAGCGCGTCGCGGTAGGCATCGATCGCGTCGTCGGGGCGGCCGAGGTGCTCGGCGAGGAGCGAGCCGAGCTCGACGTAGAGATCGACGATCACCGCGCGCGGGGCGGCGAGCCCGAGCACCTCGACGAGCCGCGGCAACAGCTCGCCGAGCTCCTCCCACGACTGCCGATCGAGGTACAGCCGGTGCAGCGCGACGAGCGGACCCGACGACGTCGGATCATCGGCGCCGGCGCGCTCGAACCACTCGATCGCGTCGTACGGCTGCTCGAGCTTCTCCTCGTAGAGCGCGGCGACCTCGGCGTGCAATCGTGCGCGCGTCGGGCCGTCGTTCTCGGCGTCGGCGCGGCGAACGAGCAGCGCGATCAGGTCGGTCCACCGGCCGTCCTCGCGCAGCAGTGCCGCGGCGTCGTCGGTGGCTGCGGGGTTCATGCGCGCGGCGCGGGCGAGGGCGGCGGCGGCCTCGTCGCGGTTGCCGATCAGGTCGCGCTGCCACGTACCGATCGTCTGCCACAGCGCCGCGGCGGCGGTCGGGTGCGGCGCCTCCAGCTCCTCCGCGAGTGCGC
>DAIRFU010000416.1:0-6414 GCA_036794935.1 Kofleriaceae bacterium
GACGTGTGGATCTGGGATCAGCAGCGCGATCGCGCTCGCCGATCAGCGGTGAGGGACGGGACGCTTGTAGACCGACACGATCGTCACGCCGGCGGTGCGCAGCACGAAGACCGGCTGCACCGTGCCGTAGCTCTTCCAGATCAGGTAGTCGTGGCGGTTGAAGTGCTTCTCGTGCACGACGATCGCGAGGTTGGACCGCGCGATCCCCGCCGTCTCGGGGCCGGCGTCGGGAAAGCCGTGGAGCAGACCGAGCCGCTGGTACCAGCCCCACGCCGGTGAGGCGTCGTGCGAGTACACCCGCGTCGGGGCCTGCTGGCTGATGAACGGCAGCGTGCCGCGCGCGGCGACGCCCCAGAACTGGCGGTTCATGCCGAGGTCGGCCCCGCCGGGCGCACCGCCGGCGAGCGCGTTGTACCAGGTCAGCGCGTACGGCTGCGCGGCCACCGTCTCGGTCGCCGCGGCGAGCACGATGCTGCCGCCGACCACGCCGAGCGCGATGCGGTGCGCGAGCACCTGGCCGATCGGGCGCAGCGCGCGTACGTAGTCGGCTGCCCGGCGCGCCGCCCATGCCGCGCCGACGCCCGCGGCGATGCAGACCGTCGGCAGCATCGGCATCCAGTGCTTCTCGGCGCCGAAGATCGGGGTGGTGCCGAGCAAGAACGGGCCGATCGAGGCAGCGGCCGACAGGCCGAGCAACAGCGCCGGCGCACGGGCACCGTCCGCGCCACCGCCGCGCCGCCAGCGCACGAGCCACACACCGACGCCCGTGCAGGCGGCGGCGAGCGTCGCGACCGGCACCGTGAACAGCGTGGTGACGAGCGCGACGTGCCACGGGAAGCGCGGGGCGTTCCAGTTGTGGCCGAGGTACTCGAAGTTGTAGTGCACGTGATTCATGTGGAACGCCAGCCACTGCCGGACGTGCGTGACCGTGTCGAACCACAGCCACGGCCACACCGCGACGAGCGTCAGCGGGCCGAGCAGCGCGAGCGAGATCAGCACGCGCGGCCGGTGATGGACGAGGCCACGCCACCTGCCCGCGCGCCACGCGACGACGAGGTAATGGAGGCCGAGTGCGAACGGCAGCAGCACCGCGTTGTGCTTCGTCGCGAGCGCGAGACCGAACACCACGCCGACCTGCCACGGCCACTTGCGGCCGTCGAGGCAGCGCCAGTACGCGTAGATCGTCGCGAACCACAGCGTCATGATCGGCGCGTCGAAACACGCGAGGCCCTCGTGGAACAGCGCGCGCGGCAATAGCAGCGTGCACAGCGCGGCGAGGACCGCCGCCGGGAAGCCCCACAGCGCGAGCGTCATCGAGTACACGAGCAGCACGAGCAGCCCGGCGAACAGCGCGCCGGGAAACCGGAACGCGGTCAGCTCGTCGGTCGCGTGGAGCTTGTCGTGGAGCAGCCAGTGCGAGAGCCCGATCGCGGTCTTGACCAGCGGCGGGTGCTCGGAGTTCGTACCGCCCCCGGGCGGACCACCGAAAGACCCCGTGATCGACGGCTTCGAGACGCCGTGGTCGAACGTGACGAGGCCGAGCCACCACTGCGCGTATTTCGTGCCGGCGCTGAAGTACACCGTCTCGTCGCGCGCGATCCCGACGTCCTGCTGGTTCGTCGTGACGATCAGGACGGTGATCAGCGCGAGTGCCCAGCCGACGACCCGCTGCCGGGTCGGCCGCCACTGCCATGGCAGCTTCATCGCCGCGCCTCCGCGGCAAAGCAGATCAGCCGGTTCGGATCCTCCGCGCTGGCGATGAACGTGACGTCGGCCGGGCCGGGCGTGGTCGGCACCGCGAAGCGGACCCAGCCATCGTCGACGCCGGGCGTGACCTCGGCGACGACCTTGCCGCCGATCTCGACCGCGAGCGTACCCGGACCACGCGGCGAGCGGCGCGTGAACACATCGGCGAGCCCGACATAGCCGACGAGCTCGCTGCCGAGCGGGAGCTGCGGGAACGTGATCCGCACCGGCGCGTGCGGAGGCGGGACGATCTGGATACAGCGGTGCGGTGCGAAGCCGACCTCGGTGAGCTCGAGTGTTGGCCGCGCCGGCCCCTGCACCTTCGCGGTGGCGAGCGCGTCCCGCACGTCGGCGACGACCGTGACCGGCGTGCGCTCGAAGTGACGCACCGTGATGCCGTCGACCTCCGCCGTCGCGAGCGGCGTCAGCCCCCGGGTGTCGGGCGACTGCGCGTCGCGGATCGAGAGCTCCCAGATCCGGCCGTAGCGCGCGGCGTCCATGCGGGCCGCCATGTCGATCGGGATCAGATCGCCGAGGTGCAAGCGGCCGACCGGATCGATCCAGTCGGGCGCGAACACGATCAGGTCGCCCGGCCGGTAGCCTGCCCGGACCACCTCGGCCGCCTTCTCCCACGCCCGGTCGCCGGGCACCGCCGAGGCGTCGCGCGGAGTCGCGCAGACCTCCCAGCACGCCACGACCACCAGCAGCAGCGCCGGTAACGCGGCGATCGGCGACGGCCTCGTCGACAACGCCGACAAGCTACCACGCGGGCCGCCGGCAACGTAATGTCTGCCCGTGCGGCTCTACGCAGCGCTGTTCGCGATCGGGCTCGCCGTCTACGGCGTGCTCGCGGCCGGCCGTATCACGAAACAATCGCAGGCGCCGCAGTTCGTGTATCAGGCCGATGCGTGGCTGCACGGCCAGCTCCACGTCGATCCGCCGCTCGTCGACAACGACTGGGCCAAGCTCGAGACCGTCGAGCTCGCCGATGGCCAGCTCGTGCGCGGCAAGCGCATGGTCACGCGACCCTCGTTCCGCACGCTCGGCGGCGACCTGATCCCGATCCAGCAGGTCAAGACCGTGCGCGAGACGACCTGGTACATGTCGTTTCCGCCGCTGCCGACGCTGCTCATGCTGCCCTCGGCGATGATCTCCGGCCGTACCGGCAACGACGTGATCCCGACGCTGCTCGTCGCCGCGTGCATCCTGCCGCTGTGCCTGTTGCTGCTCCGCCGCCTCGCGGCTGCCGGACTCTCGCAGCGCAGTGTGCGCGAGGATCTCTGGCTCGTCGCCGCGCTCGCGTTCGGCAGCGTGCTGTTCTTCTCCGCCGTCCAGGGCAAGGTCTGGTACACGGCGCACGTCGTCGGCGTCGCGCTCGCGCTGGTCTACGCGTGGGCATCGATCGAGGCGAAGCGGCCGCTCGTCGCCGGCCTCGCGCTCGGTGCCGCCGCGCTGACCCGGACGCCGATGGCGTTCATGTTCCCGCTGTTCGTGTTCGAGGCGTGGCGGATGGCCGCCGGTGACCGCCGCGCGCTCGTGCGCACGCTCGTGAGGTTCGCCATCCCCGTCGCGGTCTTCGCGATCGCCGGCATGATCTACAACTACCTCCGGTTCGGCTCGCCGACCGAGTTCGGCCACACGTACCTCGAGGTCCGCCAGGCCCCGCAGATCGAGCAGTGGGGCCTCATGAGCTATCACTACCTGTCGCGCAACCTGACCGTCGCGCTCGCGCTGCTCCCCGAGCTACCCGGCCGCGCGCCCTGGATCCAGATCGGTGGCCACGGCCTCGCGCTGTGGTTCACGACGCCGCTACTCGTCTACGTGCTGTGGCCACGCGACAAGCCGGCGATCCACCGCGCGCTGTGGCTGACGATCGCGCTCGTCGCGGTCCCCGTGCTGCTCTACCAGAACAGCGGCTGGGTCCAGTTCGGCTACCGGTTCAGCCTCGATTACATGGTGTTCCTGATCATGCTGCTCGCGATCGGCGGCCGGCCGCTGACCCGCGTCGCGAAGGGCCTCATCGTCGCCGGGATCGTGATCAACCTGTTCGGCGCGTGGACCTTCGATCGAACGTGGCAGTACTACCGGGTCGGTGGCGACGCCTACAGCGTCATCATCAAGCACTGACGGCGCGGGCAGCTCTTGATCGCGTCGGTGCCGCCGCCGGCGTGCCGCGTGAGCCGGGGGCCGTCGAGCGGGGAACGACGGCGAGGTTAGCCTCCCGGTCGCGACGCTCGCCGCGGCGTGCACGAACGCGGGCGTGTGGCTCGCACGCTGGCGGCGCGGCGATGGCACGGACCGCCGCGCCCGCCGACGCTCTTGTACGACTATCGGCCGCGGCGTCGATCGGCCTGTTCTTGCTCGGTGGGCGGCGGCCCGGGGCAGCTGACTACGCATGCACGCTGCGCCGGATCGGCGCGGTGCTCGCGCGGCGGATCGCGCCGGGCGTGGTCGGTGTCCCGCGCCGTGACGGGTCCGCCGCGCTCGGCGCAAACGGTTCCTTCTCGACCACTACGATCGCGATCGTTCCGCGAAGCGTGTCACCACGTTCCCCTGGGGGCGTCGAATCGAGCTGGCGGTCCGGGCGGGCCGCCAACAAACTCGGTGCGCGGTCCCGCTCCGATGCGTCCGAGTGCGACGAGCTTCTCCTGGTCGATCGCATTCACGAGCGCCATCAGTAACGCACGCTGCTGGGTCTTCGCCGGCACGGTGATCCGTTCTCCACCCGCCGAGCAGATCGCGACGACAGCGCTGAGCGTCGCGACGTACATGACAATCATGACGAGCCCCGCGATGATCAGCGCTACCCGAGCATCGCCTTTCACCGCGACGCCCGCGACGGCTGTCAGGATTCCGAAGATCAGCAGCACCGGTTGAGAATTGGTGACCAGGCCACACGACGAGACTGCATCCAGCGTGATGCGGATGGATCGCGACTGCCCCGAAACGGCACTGTCGCGAAAGACGCGATCATTGGTCAGTGTGAGCAAGTTGCTGCTGGATACAACGCGCTCACCTGGAAGAAGCTGCTGTTGTCGAGACGCCGCTATCGAACCTCCTGTCCCTGTCGAACAGTCCGGGCGTCTCGAGACAGGATCCATAGAGGCTACCCCGGGCGTACCGCAGCACTTTGCGGCGCCGCCGCCACGCCGCGACGGCGACGCTCGCGCTCGCGTTCCAGCGCCCGAGCGCTCGGCACTTCGTCGAACCGGATGAGGCCGTGCCGGCGCCAGCCCTCGCGCAACAACCAGGTCCTGCCGAGGTACACGACCATCGGTTGATACGCCTCGCGCAGCCGCCAGAGCACCGCGGCCTCCTCGCGTCCCTTCCACCCGTCGAAGTGGGCACCTGTCGAGTACGGGTCGACGTTCCAGCCGGCCGCGAAGTCCCAGCGATCCTCGCGGTGCTTGCGCCAGTTGTTCAACACGTACGCGAGCGCGTGCCGCGCCTGCCGCGGCGTCGAGATGATCTCCTGGTGGAAGCGGTCGGGAAACACGCTGCCGCGCCGGCGCGACGCGCGGTCTTCGCGCAACGCGCGCCGAGCGCCCGTCACGCTGAACACGCGCCTGCGGCCGACCGGCTGCGCACCGCCCGGGGCAGCGCCGCGGACGTGACCGCTCGAGCCACCTGCCCGCTTGATGCGCACGACGCTGAACGCGCGATTGAGGTGCTTTGCCGCCGAGATCTGAAAGCTCTGCATGCCGCGTGACAGTGCCAGCTTGTGGTCGGCCTCGACGAGCAGGTGGACGTGCGTGCGCTGGATGCTGATGTGCACGATCCGGAAGGCACCATGACGAAGATCGTGAAGCTCGCGCCTGGCGACCGAGATCGTCGCCTCGCGCACTGCCTTGTACATGTGGCGCTTGCGCAGGCTGCCGATCTCGTCGACCACGCGAAGCACGACATGCACCGGCTGCCATGACCTGAGCGCCGGGCGCTTCTTGTGCGGCGCGCCTGGGCGCCGGCCCTTCGGCTTGCGTCCGGCGCCCTTGCGCGCACCGCCCCGGCCCTTCGGCTTGCCGTCGGGTCCGAGCGGCCGACCACGAGGATCGAACATCGCCTGCTGGACATGCCTCTTCCGCGCCCGCGCCATCGTCCGAGCACGTTAACGAGGACACGCATCGTCGTCAATCGATTTCGCCGATATTTTTCTACGTGGCATCATAAGGTGCCATCACGCAGACGGTGCGGATGATCCAATTCGGGATCAGCCGTGAAACCGGGCGCCTTTGGATCCAGCGGCATCGCGCGAACGTCACGAGCTGGCGCGAGCGCGGAACGTCGAGGCGACCGTTGTCGTCGCCGACGAAGGCCCCGAGCGAATCGAACACGGGGCCTGGTGCGTCCTCGCCGGAAGCGTCGCCGCCGCGCCGTTCCGATCTCAGCGCCCTTCTCCAACTGCGATCCGCCGAACGCGGTGTGGTACATCGACTGCAAGGGCACGTGCCGTATGCGGGACGGACGTTGGTGCCACGTACTCACGCTCATCGATGCGTACTCGCGCTTCCTGCTCCGTCGCGAGGCCGTGCTCGATCCGGACGGGACACCACGAGCGCATCAACCCGGAACATCCCGAACAGAATCGCCGCCGCGAGCGCATGCACCGCAACCTAAAAGTGCGAGACGGCATCGCCGCGCGCGACTACCGTGCAGCCGTCATCGACGCAT
>DAIRFU010000417.1:0-6408 GCA_036794935.1 Kofleriaceae bacterium
CCTCGTCGGACTGGCTCGCGTTTGCGACGTCGGGGCAGTTGTCCACCGAGTCGATCACGCCGTCGCTGTCGTGATCACCGTCGACCTCGGCATCCACCGCTGCATCGACCGCGTGGTCGCTGCTGGCGTCGGGCAACGACCCGAGCGACTCGCACGTCTCGACGCCACCTCCCACGATGCACTGCAGCCCCGCGGGACAGCGCTCGGCCGCACCGACCGGCGCACAGGGCGCTCCGGCGGGCGCAGCGGGTGAGAAGCACCCGCCGAGGCAGGCGATGAGGATGGATGCGCTGGTCTTCCGCATCGGCGGCGGACCTTAGCGAAGGTTTGTTGGCTGCGCGCGTGGGGGTTTCGACCGCACCGCAAACGGTTGTGCGCAGCCCGCCGCGACGGACGTGAGCACGTCGCCACGGAGCCACTGCCGTCTCCGATACGCGGCCGGTACGCGGCCTGCAACACCTCGCCAAATAAACAAACTGTCGCTATCCAGGTTCGGAAAAAGCGACATACTGCGACTGGATGGAGTGGCTCAATTACCACCACCTGCTGTACTTCTGGATGGTCGCGAAGCATGGAAGCATCACGCGAGCCAGCGCAGAGCTTCGCCTGGCACACCCGACAATCAGCGGGCAAATTCATCGACTCGAGGAGGTCCTGGGCGAGAAGCTGTTCGCTCGCAGCGGTCGCAACCTCGTCTTGACCGACAGCGGCCGGATCGCGTTCCGCTACGCCGACGAGATCTTCGCGCTCGGCCAGGAGTTCCAGGACACGCTGAAGGGACGCTCGACGGGACAACCGTTGCGGCTCGTCGTCGGGGTATCCGATGTGATCGCCAAGTCGATGGTTCACCGGATGCTCGAACCGGCGTTTCACCTACGAGACAAGGTTCGCATCATCTGTCGCGAGGCTCGCTCGGCCGACGCCTTCATGGGCGAGCTTGCGGTTCATGCGATCGATGTCGTGCTCGCCGACGCGCCCGCCGGCCCCGGCACGCCGGTTCGCACGTTCAGTCACCCACTCGGCGACTGCGGCTCCTCGTTCTTTGCCGCACCGAAGCTCGCCAGGTCCTGCCGCAAGGGATTCCCCGGCTCGCTCGATGGAGTTCCGGTCCTCCTCCCGAGCAGTGACTCGACATTTCGGCGCGCACTCGACGAATGGTTCCAGGCCCACAATATTCGCCCCGAGGTCGTCGCGGAGCTCGATGACCTCGCCCTCGCTTCCGTGCTGGGTGAGCAGGGGCTCGGCGTGCTGGCCGCACCGGATGTGATCGAGAAGGAGCTCCGGCATCGCTACGCACTGCAGCTGGTCGGTCGCGCCAAGGACATCCGGCAGCGGTTCTACGCGATCTCCGTCGAGCGGAAGATCAAGAACCCCGCCGTCGTCGCGATCTGCGAAGCCGCTCGAAAGAAGGTCTTCATCTGATCCTCGCCGCGACCGCGGTCGCGCGTGATCCTGTCGGAAAAACCGACGTGTTCCCCCGATCATTCGACATTGTTCGACCCGACGAGCGCTGCGATCTTCGCCCCCTTTCGAAGGAGGACGGATGGCCGACCGAGGTGTCAGGGAGTCGATTCGCCGGATCGCAATGCTCGGGAACCATCTCCCACGTCAGTGCGGGATCGCGACCTTCACCACGGATCTATCAGCCGCGATCGCCGGGCTGAGCTCGCAGCTCGATTGCTTCGTGCTCGCGATGAACGATGTGGGACGGCATCACGTCTATCCACCGCGGGTCCAGTTCGAGATCTCCGAGCCGGATCTCGTCTCCTATCGTCGCGCGGCGGACTTCTTGAATGTGAAGAACGTCGACGTCCTGTCGGTCCAGCACGAGTACGGGATCTTCGGCAGCAAGGCCGGCAGTCACGTGCTCACGCTGCTCCGTGAGTTGCGGATGCCGATCGTCACGACGCTTCACACGATCCTCGAAGAGCCCGATCTTCGGCAGCGGCACGTGATGGACGAGCTGGTCACCTTGTCGTCGCGACTCGTGGTGATGAGCGAGGAAGGCAAGGCGATTCTTGGCCAGGTGCATCGCGTCCCGCACGACAAGATCGATGTCATCCCCCACGGAATTCCGCGCCTCCCTGAAGGAGACTATCGAGAACAGCTCGGCGTGACGGGCAAGTCGGTGATCCTGACGTTCGGCCTGCTGTCTCCCGACAAGGGTATCGAGTACGTCATCGACGCGCTGCCGGCAATCCTCGAACGTCACCCGACGGCGATCTACGTCGTGCTCGGAGCGACCCATCCGCACGTCCGAGAGAAGGCCGGAGAGACATACCGGCTCGGGCTCGCGACGCGCGCCGCGCGACTCGGCGTCGAGGCCAGCGTCGTGTTCCACGATCGGTTCGTCAGCAACACCGAGCTCACGGAGTTTCTCTCCGTCGCCGATATCTACGTGACGCCGTACCTCAACATGGCGCAGAGCACATCCGGAACGCTCGCCTACGCGGTGGGCGCCGGCCGCGTGGTGATCTCGACGCCATATCGCCACGCGAAGGAGCTGCTGGCCGATGGTCGCGGGATCTTGGTGCCGCGAGCGGACGCCGCTGCGATCGCATGCGAGGTGAACAGCGTACTCGACGACACCGCGCGGCGTTTCGCGCTGTGCGAGCGCGCGTACGCCTACGGTGCCGACAAACACTGGCCGGAGATCGCGCGTTCCTACGTCGCGAGCTTCGAGCGTGCTACCAAGGAGCACGAGCAGCACGGACGCGCCAGCCGCAACGCGCGCGTCGTGCGACCGTCGGCCGAGTTGCCCGAACCAAACTTCGAGCACGTGAATCTGCTGACCGATCACACCGGGATCCTCCAGCATTGCAACTTCAGCGTACCGAGCTACTCCGATGGCTACTGCCTGGATGACAACGCGCGGGCGCTCCTGTTGACCGCCCTCGTCGAGGACAGCGGCACCAGCAGTGACCCGAAGCTCGTGGGCATGCTCGGAGCGCGATACCTCGCGTTCGTGAGCCACGCGTTCGATCCCAAGAATCGACGGTTTCGCAATTTCATGTCGTACACGCGGGAGTGGACCGAGGCGGTCGGCTCCGACGATTCCCACGGCCGCGCGATGTGGGCACTCGGTGCGGTCGTCGGCCGGTCGAGCGATCCGGGACGCCAGAGTCTCGCCGGCTGGCTGTTTCACGCCGGCCTGCCACCGGTCCTCGAGCTCACGAGCCCGCGTGCATGGGCGTATACGCTGCTCGGGATCGCGGAGTACCTGCATGCGTTCTCGGGCGACAGTCACGTTCAAGCCGTGCAACGCACCCTCGCGAACCGTCTGCTCGACTTGTTCCGGCGGTCGAGCTCGCCCGGCTGGCCGTGGTTCGAAGATCGCCTGACGTACTGCAACGCACGCCTGCCGCAGGCGCTGCTCGTCACGTCCGAATGGTTCGACGACGAGGAGATGGCGGCGGTGGGCGTCCGTACACTCGATTGGCTCGTCGGGTTGCAAACCACGGACGGCTACTTCTCGCCGATCGGTTCGAACGGATTCTATCCGCGCGGCGGCCCGCGTGCGCGCTTCGATCAACAACCCGTCGAGGCCGGAGCGACGGTCTCGGCGTGCCTCGACGCGCGGCGGATCACCGGTGATGGGCGCTGGCTCGCACATGCGCGACGGGCCTTCGACTGGTTTCTCGGCCAGAACGAGCTCCAGCGCTCGCTCTATGATCCGGCAACCGGCGCATGTCACGATGGACTTCACGAGGATCGGATCAACAAGAATCAGGGCGCCGAGTCGACGTTGTCGTTCCTCCTCGCCCTCTTCGAGCTGAGCGCGTCCGATCGCATCGGCGCGATGCGACGCCCCATCGGGGCGATGCTCCTGTCATGAGCGGACGCAGTGGCTACGAGACGCTGCTCCACCGTCATCCGGCAAATCCGATCCTGCGCGCCAGTGATTGGCCGTATCCCGCGCACACCGTATTCAACCCCGGCGCGACGCGGCTGCACGACGGTACGACGTTACTCCTGTGCCGCGTCGAGGATCGCCGGGGCCACTCTCATCTGTGCGCGGCGCGCTCGGCCAACGGCGTCGATGGCTGGGTGATCGACGAGAAGCCGACGCTCGTTCCCGACATCGGGCGGTTTCCAGAAGAGCTCTGGGGGATCGAGGATCCCCGGATCACCTACGTTGAAGAACTCGGCAAGTACGCGGTCGTGTACACCGCGTACAGCAAGGGTGGTCCGGGGATCGCGCTCGCGCTCACCGAAGACTTTCGCAGCTTCGAACGCTATGGGCTCGTCATGCAGCCCGACGACAAGGATGCGGCCCTCCTGCCGCGTCGAATCGACGGGCTCTATGCGCTGGTCCACCGTCCGATGCACGACTCCGGCGCCCACATCTGGATCTCGTATTCGCCCGATCTTCGCAGCTGGGGTGGACACAAGTTGCTCTTGCCAGCGCGCAAGGGCGCATGGTGGGACGCGAACAAGGTCGGCCTCTCGCCGCCGCTGATCGAGACGCCGCGCGGGTGGCTGATGCTGTATCACGGCGTGCGGCACACGGCGGCGGGGTGCCTCTATCGGCTCGGTCTCGCGCTCCTCGATCTCGAGCACCCGGAGCAATGCCTCGCTCGTGGCGACGCGTGGATCTTCGGCCCGGAGGCATCGTACGAGCGCAGTGGTGATGTCGGCAACGTGGCGTTTCCGTGCGGGTACACGATCGGTGCCGATGGCGATTCGCTCAACGTCTATTACGGTGCCGCGGACACGAGCATCGCGCTGGCGACCGGCAGCATCAAAGACCTCGTGCGCTGGCTCGAGGCGCAATAGAGAACGCCCCCTACGAGGGGCCTGATCTGCCGGCTTTATCGTCACGAGCGCATCAAACTACCGAATAGTCGAACCATCGATCGGCTCGTATGGTGTGCGCAATCATGTCGAACGCACACTACGCAGACGAGGCGGTGAACAAGCTCCGAACCATCATCGCGGTCATCGATCAGGAGATCGTCCAGGCGCCGCCCACCCCCGCGTTGCGAGCGGCGTGGGCCGAGCTCGTCGATGTGCTCGCGCTCGGTTCAGCTCCCCCGACTCGCGAGTGCCCCAGCTGTCACGGCGTCGGGATGCGAGCGGCGAGCCGGTGCAGTTTCTGCTGGGCAGCTCTCGAACCGCTTCCGGCACTCTCCGCTGCCATCGAAGGATAACCATGGCCGCCAAAGAAATCGTTTTCGATCGGAGCGCTCGCAAGCACCTCGCGAACGGGCTCGACGTCCTCGCCAACGCGGTGAAGGTCACGCTCGGTCCGCGTGGACGCAACGTCGTGATCGAGAGGTCATGGGGGGCACCCACGATCACCAAGGACGGTGTGACCGTCGCCAAGGAGATCGAGCTCGAGAATCGGCTCGAGAACCTCGGCGCGCAGATGGTGAAGGAGGTCGCGTCCAAGACCTCCGATGTTGCCGGCGATGGCACGACCACCGCGACCGTGCTCGCGCAGGCGATCTATGCGGGCGGTGCCAAGCTTGTCGCCGCGGGTGTGAATCCGATGGACATCAAACGCGGGATCCACAGCGCCGTCGCAGCGGTCGTCGCGGACCTGAAGCTGCAATCCAGACCGACGCGCAGCAAAGCCGAGATCGCTCACGTCGGCATCATCAGTGCCAACGGGGACTCCACGATCGGCAACCTGATCGCCGAGGCGATGGAGAAGGTCGGCAAGGAAGGGGTGATCACCGTCGAGGAGTCCAAGACGATGGAGACCTCGCTCGAAGTGGTCGAGGGCATGCAGTTCGACCGTGGTTACATGTCCGCGTACTTCGTGACGGACGCTGTGCGGATGGAGGCGGTGTTCGCCGATGCCTACGTCCTGATCCACGAGGAGCGGCTGTCGAGCATGCAGCAGCTGTTGCCGTTGCTCGAGCAAGTCGCCAAGCAGAGCAAGCCACTCGTGATCATCGCAGACGATGTCGACGGCGAAGCACTCGCGACCCTGGTCGTCAACAAGCTACGCGGCACCCTCTCCGTGTGCGCGGTGAAGGCGCCCGGCTTTGGCGATCGCCGGCGGGGCATCCTGCAAGACCTCGCTGCGCTGACCGGCGGTCGCGCAGTGACCGAGGATCTCGGCCTCAAGCTCGAGAACCTGACGCTCGAAGATCTCGGTCGCGCAAAGCGCATCACGGTGGACAAGGACAACACGACGATCATCGAAGGTGCGGGCAAGAAGGAGGACGTCGAGGCGCGTATCAGGTCGTTGCGTCGGGAGATCGAGGACACGACCTCGGAGTATGACCGGGACAAGCTGCAGGAGCGGCTGGCGAAGCTGGTCGGCGGTGTCGCCGTCATCAAGGTCGGCGCCGCGACCGAGGTCGAAATGAAAGAGAAAAAGGCGCGCGTTGAAGATGCACTGCACGCTACCCGCGCTGCCGTTGAAGAAGGCATCGTGCCTGGCGGCGGTGTTGCGCT
>DAIRFU010000418.1:0-4619 GCA_036794935.1 Kofleriaceae bacterium
GCTTGCGGCACTGGAGCGAGCAGTAATGACTGCGCTGCCCATCGCTCGTGACCGCGATCTGAAATACGAACGCGGGCCGAAACAGCTGCCCGCACGCGCTGCACGTCTTCTCCATGCCCTTATCGAAGCGGCATGGGTGCGATGGGGGCAACTTTTCAGCCGCCGAGTTGCTAGAGTTCGACCTGGTATGGACGGGATCGTTCGGAACGTGGCGGTGCATGGGCTCGACGTGGAGTTGGTCGCGGACGAGCTGATCGCGGGGCTTGCGGGTGACGACCTGCGGCTCGTCATCGTGTTCGCGGACTGGCGGCTCGAACCGGCGGTGCTCTCGCGCGCGCTGCAACAGGCGTTGCCGGCGCCGGTCGTCGGTTGCACCACGATCGGCGTGATCAGCACCGGGGCCGCGTCGCCGACCGCGGCCGCGGCCGGGTTCTACGGCGACTGGCTCCGCGTCGGCGTCGGCATCGCAAACGAGCTGCCGAAGTCGGCGCTCGCGCGCAGCCGCGATGCGGTTCACCGCGCGGCGTCGGCGCTCGGCACGACGCCCGACAAGCTCGATTCGGCGCGCCACGTCGCGTTCACCGTCGTCGACGGCAGCTGTGGCCAGGAGGAGGCGTTCTGCATCGCGTCCGCGGCGACCGCGCCGCAGATCCGGATGGTCGGCGGTTCGGCCGCGACCGAGCACAGCTCGTCGCGTCGCGCGTATGTCTGGGCCAACGGCGAGGCGCTCGCGGACGCCGGCGTCGTCGTGCTGCTCGATAGCAAGCTGCCGTTCGAGGCAATCACGTCGTCGCACCTCGTCGCGACGCAGATGAAGACGGTGGTGACCGCGGCGACCGGCCGCACGATCGCCGAGCTCGACGGCCGGCCCGCGGCCGAGCGGCTGCGCGAGCTGGTCGGCCAGCTCGGTGACGTGTCGCGCCCGTCCGCCTACTCGTTCGCGCGGTTCGTCGACGGCGTGCCGTACGTCCGTTCGATCACGCACATCGAGGGCCCCCACCTGCACCTCGCGTGTGCGGTCGAGCCCGGTCAGGTGCTGCGGCTGATGCGCCCCGGCGATCTCGTCGGCCAGACCGCACGTGATCTCGCGGGGGCGGCGGAGCGGCTCGGTGGCGAGCTCGCCGCGCTGCTCGCATTCTCGTGCATCGGCCGCCACTGGGATGCGTCGGCGCGCGGGCTCGAGCGTGGCCTCGCGGAGACGTATGCGACGTACCCGACGATCGGGTTCCAGAGCTTCGGCGAGCAGACGGGCATGCTGCTCGTCAACCACACGCTGACCGCGCTCGCGATCGGAGCGCAGACATGAGCGATGCACCGAAGTCAGCCGACGAGCGCATCGCCGAGCTCGAGCTCGAGCTGTCGGCGTCGCAGCGCACGATCGAGGTCCTGATCGCGCGGCTCGAGCGCGCCGGTACAACGCCGCCCACCCAGGCCGAGCTGTTCGACGCCGCGGTCCGGCTCGGCCACGTGCTCGAGGAGCGCACGCGCGAGGTCGAGGCGGCGCGTGCCGAGTTCCGCGCCTTGCGCGCCAACCTCGATCAGATCGTCCGCCAGCGCACGCGCGCGCTCGCCGAGTCGGAGGCGAAGCTGCGCGCGACGAACGTCGAGCTCGACAAGCAGAACCGGGTCAAGACGGACTTCATCTCGATCGCGGCGCACGAGCTGCGCACCCCGCTGACGAGCATCGTCGGCTATCTCGACCTGTTCTCCGAGGCCCGCTTCGGCGAGATGCCGGCCGACATGGTGCGGCCGATGGGCTCGGTGCGGCGCAACGCGCACCGGCTCAAGCGGCTCGTCGACGACATGCTCAACGTATCGCTGATCGAGAGCGGCAGCGTGGTGCTGCGCCGCGAGCCGGTGGACCTCGGCGAGGTCGTGCGTGACGTCGTCACCGAGCTCTTGCCGCTCGCGCACGCGCGCAACCAGAACGTCGAGGCGAAGATCGAGCCGCTCGGCCTGCTCGACGCCGACCGCGACAAGCTGCACCAGATCGCGGTGAATCTGTTGTCGAACGCGATCCGCTACACGCCGGAGGCCGGCGCGATCTCGATCGGCGTCGACGAGGCACCGCGCGAGCGCTACGCGGGCGGCTGGGCACGCCTGCGCGTGCGCGACAACGGCGTCGGCATCTCCGAGGAAGACCGCCAGCGAATCTTCGATCCGTTCGCGCACCCCAAGCCGGTCAAGCACCACACCTCGGCGTGGCCCGACTCCGCCGGCCTCGGCCTCTACATCGCGCGCGGCCTCATCGAGCTGCACGGCGGCCTCATCACGGTCGATTCGCAGCCCGACGTGTTCACGGAGTTCACCGTGCTGTTGCCGTTCAAGCAGCCGCGCACCCGGCCCGCGTCCTCGGACCCGCCGACCAGCGCGACGCCGACCCCGGCGCCCGCCGCTGGCTGAGACTCGACAGCCGACCGGCCCGATCTATAGTGTGGCCGTGGTCGTTCACCTCCTCGCCGTGCTCGTCACGCTCGGGCTGCTCGCCGGTCCACCGCCCGGGCCGCGCGACGCGGTGATGCCACAGGCGGCCGCGGCGCTCGTCGATGATGCCGGAACGTCAGGCGATCAGGCAGACGTCACGGTGGTCGCGAGTGGACCGCTGCTGGTGGCCGAGCCGGCGAACCTCGAGCTGCCGCTCGCGAGCCCACTGCCGGTGCTGTACCACCATCCGCTGTTCGTATTCCGACCTCCACGTACGGCCGCGTTCAACTGAACCGCGGAACCGTCAACGCCTCGCACGTGGAGTCTTCATGTCAGAAATCGACGTGCCGATGTGGGCCTGGGCCCTGCTCGGCACTCTGCTACTCGTCTTCCTCTCGATCGATCTGATCGCGCATCGCGGCGACAGCTCCGAATCGCGGCGGTCCGCGATCGTCTGGAGCGCGATCTGGATCACCGTCGCGCTCGGCTTCAACCTGTTCGTCGCGCTCCAGTTCGGCCGCGAGGCCGGCGAGCAGTTCCTCGCCGCGTACCTGCTCGAGAAGAGCCTCTCGGTCGACAACCTGTTCCTGTTCATCGTCATCTTCGGCGAGCTGCGCATCCCGCGTAGCGAGCAGAGACGCGTGCTCACGTTCGGCATCCTGGGCGCGCTCGTCACGCGCTGCCTGTTCATCGTGCTCGGCGCCGCCGCGCTGCACCGGTGGCACGAGGTCACGTACATCTTCGGTGGCGTGCTCGTGATCACCGCGCTCAAGCTGCTGCGAGCGCCGGGAGAGACCGAGGAGACGCCACGCGCGCTCGTGTGGCTCGAGCGCCACCTGCCGTGGACACGCGAGCTGCACGGTCACCGGTTCCTGACCCGCATCAAGGGCCGGCTCGTCGCGACGCCGCTGCTCATCGCGCTGATCGCGATCGAGCTGACGGACGTCGTGTTCGCGATCGACTCGGTCCCGGCCGCGTTCGCGGTCTCGCAGGACACGTTCATCCTGTACAGCTCGAACGTGTTCGCGGTGCTCGGCCTGCGCGCGCTCTACATCGTGCTCGCGAACGCGCTACACGGCCTCAAGTACCTGCGCTTTGGCCTCGCCGCCGTGCTCGGCTTCGCGGGCGCGAAGATGCTGCTCGTCAGCTGGGTCAAGCTGTCGCCGCTCGCCTCGGTCGGCGTGATCGCCACGTGCATCGGGGTCGCGATCGTTGCCAGCGTGATCGCCACGCGCCGCGAGCGTCTCGCGGGCGTGTCCGGGACGGGCTGAGCCGGCCGGGCCGGCTACTTCTTTTTCTTCTTCGCCGCGGGCTTCTTCGCGGCGGGCTTCTTCGCCGGCTTGGCGGCCTTCTTGGCGGGCTTGGCCGGCTTCTTGGCGGGCTTGGCGGCCTTGGCAGGCTTGGCCGGCTTGGCCGGCTTCGTGGCGGCCTTCGCCGCCGCCTTGGCAGGCTGCTTCGCGGTCTTGGCGGCCTTCGCCGGGGCGGCGGCCTTCGCGGCCTTCGCGGGCGGGGCCTTGGCAGCGGCGGCCTTGGCGGGCGGGGCCTTGGCTGCCGCCTTGGCGGGCGGGGCCTTGGCGGGCGGGGCCGCCTTGCCCTTGGTGGGCTTGACCTCGGCCTTGAGCTTCTTGGTGCGCTCGTCGCCGGCGCGGGCCGACTCCTCCATCCGGGCCTGCGCCGCCGCGCGGGCGCGGATCACGGCGGCCTCGACCTCCGCCTTCGAGCGCTGCGGGAGCGGCGTCGAGAGCTCGGGCTTCTTCGCGCGCTTCTTCTTCTTCTGCTCGCGCGGGATCGGCACCTCGGCGATCTCGGGCATGCGGGCCGCGAGGTCGCCACGGTTGTGGACCAGGATGCGTGCCCCACCGTCCCGGAAGATCACCTCGACCTTGTTGTCGGGCAGCTGCTCGACGACAAAGCCGATGTCGAAAACCGGGTGGTGGACGACGTCGCCGTCCTCGTAGGTGTCGCGGATCGAGTAGGGGCGGCAGTTCGCGAGGTCGTGGTCGGTGGCGCGAGCCATCGCCTCGTCCCAGGAGAGCTTCTTGGCCCCGGCCTTCTTGCCGATACCGTCGCCGCCATCGGCGCCGTCACCGTCACCACGCGGTTTTCGGTACGCGTGGACCTCGCCACAGACCACGCATTGCACGCGACGAACTTCGTCCTCGTGGTCCGGCGTGGGGAAGAAGCGCCCGTCCTCC
>DAIRFU010000418.1:4629-5586 GCA_036794935.1 Kofleriaceae bacterium
CGTATGGGTCGTGTCCGCCTTGCAGCGGGGCGAGGGACAGTAGGCCTCGATCTCGCCACCTACCTCATCGGCGTCTTCTTCAAAGATGGAGTCCATCCCTGCCTCTTCTGGACGAGTACGACCGCTAACTGCTTTAAATCCCAACTAAACCGGCGGTCCGGAGTAATAGGATTCGACAGTTTGCCCTCTAGCACGAATCCGATCCGTCAGACAACCTCCCGTAGACACAAGTGAACTGGGAAGTGGCAGGATCGAGCCCACGTGCGCCGCCTTCTTCTCGTGAACGCCTTGATCTTCGCGGTCTTGGCCGCTGCTGTCGCCCTCGCATATTACGGCTACAGCTACGCGGCCAGCGAGTCCGGGCGCGACCGCGAGCTGGAGCTGATGGGCTATGTCGCCGAGGAGAAGGTCTACGGCATCAAGGCCAGCATCGTCAGCGACGACCAGAAGCTGTTCGCCTCGAACCTGCCGCTCGAGGAGCTCGTCGACAAGCTGCGGGACATCGCGAACGGCATCCACGTGATGAGCGTGTTCGTGCTCGACGACCAGCTCAAGGTGATCCCGGGCGGCTATGTCTCGCGGCGCGGCGACAAGGAGGGCGTCGCGTTCCGCGACTGGTTCGTCAAGGCGGTGTTGCCGGCGCTTCCGCTCGCGAAGCAGCCGGTCGGCGAGCGTGGGCACCTGCATGCAGACTGGGACGGCAAGCCGTACCTGTTCTCGTTCGTCAAGAAGCTCTACGGCGAGCGGACCTATTACATCGTGATCGAGGAGGACCTCGCGTACCTGTTCGCCTTTAAGTTCCCGTTCTACTTTCCGTACTCCGATCGATCCAAGTACATCTACCAGGTCCTCGACGAGAACGGCGTGCGCTACGGCCTGCCGGTGGTCCCCGAGGAGGGCGCGCTGAAGGTCGAGGAGTCGTTCGTCGACACCGTCGACATGTGGTCGGTGCGCGTG
>DAIRFU010000418.1:5596-6379 GCA_036794935.1 Kofleriaceae bacterium
GCGTGTTCGAGCGCGACGCGTCGGCCGGCAAGCAGCTGCAGCGCAAGCGCCTGATCGACTCGCTGTTCATCGGCGGTGCGGTCGCGGTGATGCTCGCGGGGCTGGTCGTGCTCTTGCTCGCGATCCGCCGCGAGCGGCGCGCGAACGAGCTCAAGAGCGAGTTCATCTCCAACGTGTCGCACGAGCTCAAGACGCCGCTCTCGATCATCACGATGTTCGGCGAGATGCTCGCGAACGGCCGCACCAAGGGGCCCGATCAAGCGACCGAGTACGCCGACATCATCTGGCGCGAGAGCGTGCGGCTGAGCCGCCTCATCGACAACGTGCTCGACTTCGCGAAGATCGAGCGCGGCAAGGGCGTCTACGAGTTCGCCGAGACCGACGTCGGCGAGGTCGTCGAGCGCGCGGTCGATCTCGTCGGCCGGCGGCTCGCGACGGCCGAGATGGCGCTCGATGTCGAGATCGAGCCCGACCTGCCGCCCGTCCAGCTCGACGGCAATGCGTTCACGCTCGCGGTGATGAACCTGATCGACAACGCGACGAAGTACGCCGCGGGCGGCAAGCGCATCGAGCTCGCCCTGCGCCGCGAGGGTGACCGCATCGTGCTCGCCGTGCGCGACTTCGGGCCCGGGATCGCTCCCGAGGAGCAAGAACAGATCTTCGAGCGCTTCTACCGGGCGCGCGCGGTGCGACTCAAGCCGATCCGCGGCTCGGGCATCGGTCTCGCCCTCGTCCGCCACATCGCGCGCGCGCATCACGGCGACGTCACGGTCGAGAGCGCGC
>DAIRFU010000036.1:0-19366 GCA_036794935.1 Kofleriaceae bacterium
GGTTGCACCGGTTGGCGAGGCGCACCGCGAGCACGCGACGGCGGTCGTCATGGTCATGGCCGCTGCGGGCCTCCGCGTGCGTCTCGATGCCGAGGAGTCGCTGGCTCGCCGCATCGGATCGCCCACGAGCTCGGCGTCCCGTTCATCGCGGTGATCGGTGATCGCGAGATCGCCGACGGCAGCATCACGATTCGCGAGCGCCGCGCGCGATGGTCGGCTTCCGTCCCCGAGGCCGTCGCCCGACTCGTCACAGCTGCCGGCGGGCCGTAGCGCGAAATAGCGAACTTCGAACATGAGTTTCCGCGCCAGTTGCGAGACCATCAGGACATGTACCGGGAAGAAGGGGATCGGCCAACGCTCGGCCCGAACAAGAAGCACTGCTATGCGTGTGCGGCGATCCTGGACGTTCGCGCGGAGCTCTGCCCGAAGTGCGGCGTGCGCCAACCGGTGCTGCCAGGCGCGATGCCGATGTCGATGCAGCTGGTTCCGGCCGCACCGCCGGTCCCGATGACCACCAAGCACAAGACGTCCGCCGCGCTGCTAGCACTGTTCCTCGGCGGTATCGGGGTCCACAAGTTCTATCTCGGGCAGACCGGCGCGGGCATTGTCTATCTGCTGTTCTGCTGGACGTTCATTCCCGGACTCATCGCCTTTGTCGAAGCACTTCTCCTGTTCGGCATGAGCGAGGCCGATTTCGCGCGCAAGTTCCCGGGCTGACCGGCCGATCGCCTACATCGGGCGGGCGATCTCGGCGGCGAATCGATCGACCTCGGCGCGGCGAGGCAGACTTGCCTGGGCGCCCACGCGCGTCGTGGTCAGCGCGGCGGCGGCGCACGCGAGCCAACCTGCCTCGGTGAGCGATCGCCCTTCGGCGAGCCCGACGGCGAGTGCGGCCGCGAACGCATCGCCGGCGCCGGTCGCGTCGACGACGGGCACGTGCTGGCGCGGAAACCACGCCTCGCTTCCGTCGCCGAACACCATCAGGTCGCCGTGATCGGTGGCGACACACGCGGCGCCATTGCCGGGGCGGCGCAGCGCGAGTGCGGCCTCGCGCGCCGAGTCGAGATCACGAACGTCGATGCCGGTGAGCACGCGCGCCTCGCTGGCGTTCGCGCGCACGACGTCACAGCGAGCGAGGAGCGCGGTCGCATCGGCCACGGGAGGCGCGGCGTCGAGCACGACGAGCGCACCCGCATCGTGCGCGCGTTGTGCGGCGGCGACGGTCGTCGCGAGGCCCGGCTCGAGCTGGAGCAGGACGACCTTGGTCGTCGCGAACAGCGCTGCGGCGTGCTCGAGATCGGCGGCATCGAGCCGGAGGTTCGTGCCCGGGGCGGTCACGATCATCTTTTCGCCGCGGCCGTCGACCGCGATCAGCGCGACGCCGGTCGGCGCCTCGTGATCGACGATGCAATGGTCGATCGCGACGTGCTCCTCCGCCAGGTCGGCCAGCGAGCGCCGGCCGCGCTCGTCATCGCCGACCCGGCCGACGAATGCGGTGCGTGCGCCGAGGCGGGCCGCCGCGATCGCCTGGTTCGCGCCCTTGCCGCCGGGCGCCTCTCGAAGTGCGTCCCCAACGACGGTCTCACCTGGGGCCGGCAAGGCACGCGCCTTGATCAGGTAGTCGTAGTTCGCGCCACCCACGACGAGCACGTCGAGATGCGCAGGCATGCTGTATCGAGGTGCACGCGTCGTACCCGCACGCCGGGCAGGCGCGTCCGAGGTTTTCTGGGATGGTGGCCGGTTCCGTCCGCGGCCACACTCGAGCATGAAGGAACGAGCCTGGATGTTCGCCGGTGCGCTCGGCGCCGCCGTCGCGACGCGCTGGATCGCGCGCCGGTGGAGCCGCTTCGATCTGAACGACAAGGTGGTCGTCATCACGGGAGGCGCGCGTGGACTTGGCCTCGTGATGGCGCGCCAGCTGGTCGAACTGCACGCGAAGGTCGCGATCTGCGCGCGCGACGAGGGCGAGCTGAATCGCGCCCGTGCCGACCTCGAGGCGCGAGGCGGCCAGGTCCTCGCGGTGCAAACGGATGTCACCGATCGCGACCAGCTGCTGCGCTTCCTGCAGGAAGTCCGGGACGAGCTGGGACCGATCGACGTGCTCGTCAACAACGCGGGTGTGATGGATGTCGGTCCGGTCGAGCACATGTCCCGCGCGGACTACGAGCGCGCGATGGCCACGCACTTCTGGGCGCCACTCCACGCGACGCTCGCCGTGCTTCCCCAGATGCGCGAGCGTGGTGAAGGCCGCATCGTCAACATCACCTCGATCGGCGGCAAGATCGCGGTCCCGCACCTGTTGCCCTACTCGGCGAGCAAGTTCGCGCTCGTCGGTCTCTCCGAGGGTCTGCGCGCGGAGCTCGCAAAAGACGGCATCCGGGTGACCACCGTGGTCCCGGGTCTGATGCGCACCGGCAGTCCGCCGAACGCCATGTTCAAGGGGCAGCACCGCGCGGAGTACGCGTGGTTCGCGGTCGCCGGGAGTCTGCCGCTCACATCGATGCGTGCCGAGCGCGCGGCAGCACGTATCATCGAGGCGATGCGCCACGGCGACCCCGAGGTCGTGCCCTCGCTGCAGGCCAAGCTCGCGCTCAAGGTGCACGCACTCGCGCCCGGGCTCGCGCAACGGGCACTCGGCCTCGCGAACCGCCTGCTGCCGGCGCCGGGCGGCGTCGGTGCCGAGCGCGTGGCGGGCCGCGACTCGAGCTCGCCGGTCACCAGCTCCGTGCTCACGCGTGCGACGGAGCGCGCCGCGCGTCGCAACAACGAGCTCTGATCGGGCACAGCCGGGTGCGGCGGATCCGCGTGGCGTCGAGTGCCGCTGCGCGGGTCACGAGGCGAAGGCTCGGCGTGGGCTCCCCAGCAGGCGCGCGGCGACGGACACGTCGGCGAATGTCAGTCCCACGCGATCGTCCACGTGGACCAGGTGCGGCAGGAGCGCGCCGTCGACCGGCGCGTGATCGAGGATCACGAACGGAAGGCTGCGCGCGACCGTGTTGAGATACGCGCCGATCTCCTGGCTGCGCGAGCGGCCGGGCAGGGAGGGAATCGCGCCCGCAAGCCGGCCGCGGAAGCCCGCGGCGAACAGGCGCTGCTCGGTCCCGGCCACGCCATGGCGTTCGCGCCACGCCGAGGTCAGCAGGACCTTCGCCCTCGTGTGCACGATCAGGCGGTCGAGCTGGGCGATGCATCGACGGTCGAGCTGCTCGTTCGAGCCCGCGTGCGCGAGCACGCCATCGATCGCGAGAAAGATCACCGGGCGCATCTCCGGTCCAGGAGAACCGATGACCGCTGCAACCTACGAGGCGGTCAGGTCGCGTAGCGGCGCAGCATGGCCTCGATGTTGGTGCGCAGGAGCTCGCGCCAGCTCGCCGGCGCGACGAGCTCGGCGAGCGGACCGAAGCTCGCGACCCAGGGAATGATCTCCCACTGCGCGCTCGACCGAACGCGGTAGCGCAGGGTGCCGTCGGCGAGCCGGTCCTTGCGCTCCGCGGGGTGATACGTGCGCTCCTCGACACGCCACGCGATCTCGGCATCGAAGTGGACCTCGACCTCGACCTCCTCATCGCTCACGAAGATGCCGAACGCCTTCGCGACGTGCGCGTCGACGTCGACGCGCGGCCGGGCGAACTCGCGGCTGGTCACGGCGAGCTCGCGGATGCGGTGGACGGCGAGGGTGGTGATCCGGGTGTGCTCGCCGAGGCAGGCGAGCAGGTACAGCGCGGAGCGGTGCCAGACGAGGCGCAGCGGGCGGGCGACGTGGCGCTTCGTCGTGCCGCGCCAGGCCGCGTGGTAGGTCAGCTCGCAGACGCGGCGGCGCGCGATCGCATCGAGGACCTGATCGATGAGCTCGCGCTGAGACTCGTAGTCGACGTGGCCGCGCGCGTGCGGCACGAACACGCGTGACAGCGCGTCGAGGCCGCCGTTGTGGCGCGGGCTGAGGAAGCCGCGGATCTTGAGCATCACGGCGCGCAGGTCCTCGTGCATCGGCGTGCCCGAGAGGGCAGAGAGGGCGCCCTGCGCGGCGTACAGCGCGAGCAGCTCGGTGGTGCCGAACGTCAGCGTCTCGAGCGCGCGGATCGTGTGATCGATGCGAAAGACCTTCTTCTGCTTGCCGGCACTCTCCTCGATGACCGCGAAGTCGCGCTCGAGAGTGGCGAGGTCGCGCTCGATGGTCGCCTTGCTGACATCGAGCTGATCGGCGAGCTGCTTGACGCTGTACGCATCGGTCGCGTCGGCGAGCAGGCGGAGGAGCGCCCACTGGCGGATCAGTTGCTGGGAATCGGGCCGCCGATCGGTGCCGTCACGCTTGCTGCTCCCCACGCCTCATCTTGCGCGCGGTGGCCGGCGGCCGGCAACCGGTGCGGCGCTGCGCCTCCCTCGTACACGTAGCGGACCTCGATGATCTCGATCGGCACCGGGACGCGGACGATGGTCCGGTCGATGACCGCAAGCAGTGTCACGATCGCGAACACGGCGAGCGCGCGGAGCGGGATCCGCTGGCGCCAGTGCAGCACGTGGGCCGCGGCGAGGGGCGGCGAGGCGGCCCGGTACACGATCGCGAACACCGCGAGCGCGGCGCTCCAGCCGACCGCGAGCGTCGTGACGACATCGAACGCGCCCGCCATGGGCAGGCTCAACTCGACGACGAACGCGTGCCAGAGCACGCCCGACCACACGCCGACGATCGTGGCGGGCACGAGCGAGCGAAGCGCGTGGAGGTGGCCGGACATGCTCGATGGACACGATGGCAGCGCCCGCGGTTTCACCATCCAGCGCGCGATCCGCGATCGCGCTACCTCGTCGTTACCCCGGCGCGACGCCGGTGATCTGAACCGTGGTGTTAGCGTCGTCTGGAATTCGTCGTGCTCGCCAAACGAAGGGAACCATGCGCACCAGACTTCTCGTGATCGCGGTAGCCGCTGCATTGTGTTTGACCGTCGCCTGCGGTGACGACGGGGCAACTGTCGAGACGTGCGCGACCGCGGCGTTGAGCTGCGGTACGCATGGTGTCTGCACGGATGCCTCGGGCACCCCCGCGTGTGCGTGCAACATGGGCTACGCGGGCAGCACGTGCGGAACGTGTGCTTCCGGCTATCAAGACAACGACGGCGACGGCGTATGTCTGCAGACCTGCGCCACCGCAGGGCTGACATGCGGCACCGGCACCTGCGATGACAGCAGCGGCGCTGCGGCATGTGCGTGCACCGCGAGCCAGGCGGGCGAGGACTGTACGCTGTGCAAGCAGGGCTATCAGGACAACGACGACGATGGCGTGTGCAACGCGAGCTGCGTCATCGCCGGACTGGACTGCGGCGCGAACGGCGTCTGCAGCGACGCGTCGGGAAGCTCGGCCTGCACGTGCGCGACCGGGTATGCGGGCGCGGATTGCGCGAGCTGCGCCACGGGCTATCAGGATGACGACGGCGATGGCATCTGCGCCGCCACGTGCGGCGAGGCGACCTGGTGGGATGCGGCGTACTCGAAGCGGGTCGCGCTCCTGTACATGAACGACACCGCGAACCCGCTGCCCGCGGGGACGCCGATCCGCGTCGTGTTCGATCATGCGGACCTGGTCGCGACCGGCACCTCGCTCGCGAGCGGTGATGACGTGCGCGTCGTGGCCTACGATGCGGTTGCAGACACGAACACGGAGATCCCGAGGTTTGCCGCCACCTGGAATGATGCGCGCACCGAAGTCGTGTTCGCGCTGACCAGCGAGCTGCCGGCGGGCTCGATCGCGCTCGGCTACTGGCTGTACTGGGACAACGCCGCGGCGACAGCCCCAGCAACCGCGTACGCGCCGCCGGCACCGACCCAGGTCGCGGTGGCCGTCGACGACCAGAGCACGCTGGCGTGCGAGCGCCGCCAGGGCGGCTTCCGTTCGATCCAGCTGCGCGAGCTGGCCGGCTCGCCCACCATGTACGAGGTGTTCGCCAACGAGCACACGGGCGATCCCAGCTCGTACGGCAAGATCACGATCATGGACGACGACACCGCGACACCGATCTTTCAGAAGCAATACGGTGACCTCGGTGGTAGCTGCTGCAGCCCGGTCCTCGATGCCAGCACGGCGGAGACCGTCACGATCAACGCGACGCGCTTCACGGTCACACTCGAGGGTCGCGAGTTCACCAGCACCCTGCGCTACTTCGGGTGCACCGGATTTTCGACGTCGTACCCGGCGCAGGTCGGTACGACGCAGCGCCAGTACGTGATGACGACCGTGCCGTACCGTCGCGCGGAGCTGTGTGGCCTGTGACAGCGCGCGCCGCGATCACAGCCCGCTATCGTCGTCCGGTTGCTGCTCGACCTGCACCGCCGTCGGCTGCGCATCCTCGATGCGATACTGGACGCTGACCCGGTCACCGACGCTCGGCTTGGTCATCTGCTGATCGGTCAGCTTGATGCGCAGCTGCGAGCCGTTGTCGCGCTCGAGGACGAGCTCGTCGTCGGTGATCGACCGCACGGTTCCCTGATCGCGCTGTAGCGCGGCACTTGGCTGCGTCGCGCTGGGCTCGGTCGCGTTCGGCTCGGCGGTGCCGGGCTCGTTGTCAGTCGAGGGCACGTTGGTGTCGCTCGGCGGCGGCATCGTGCCGGGCTGGTTCTCGCTCGGCGGTGGCATCGTGCCAGGCTGGTTCTCGGTCGGCGGTGGCGTCGTGCCAGGCTGATTCTCGCTCGGCGGCTGCGTGCCGCTCGGCTGCGCGCCCATGGTGCGGCGCTGGGCCTGGGACTCGCGAGCCTCGTTCTCGGATCTCATCTGCTGGCGCTCTGCCGCTTGTTGCCGGGCCTCCTGCTGGGCCTGCCCGGCGCGCTGCTGCGCACTCTGCGCCTGCTGCATCGCGGCCTCGCCCTGCGCCTGGGCCTGCGCCTGCGCCTGCTCGGCCTGCTGACGCTCCTGCTGTGCCTTCTGCTGCGCCTGCGAGAGCTCCTGCTGCTTCTCGGTCACGTCCTGCGCGGCCTCCTGGACGTCCTGTTGCTGATCTCGCGCCTTCTCCTGCGCCTCCTTGGCCTGCTCGTAGGCCTGCTCGGTCTCCTTCTGCGCCTGCTCGACGGTCTTCTGTGCCGACGAGCTCTGATCGGTCGTCTCGCTCTTGTTCTTGCACGCCCCGGTCACGAGCAGTCCGCCCGAGAACGCGGCCGTGCCGATAACTCGGATAAGCCAATGCCTCTGCATCACGATCCTCCTTGTTTGCCTGCCGTCATGGGATGCAGGCGACGGTCCAGCGACGTCTCTGTGCCGACTCGAGGTCGCAGCTCCTTTACACATGTCAGCTGCTGAAGGTCGTCGTGCAGGGCGAGCGGCACTAGCGTCGGGGGCATGCGCCGAGTCCTTCTTCTTCTATGTGTGGTGGCCGCGTGTGGTGACAACCTCGACGACGTCGGAGCGCCGGGTGGCGAGACGACGCCGCCGATCGAGGCGGTCTGCGATGAGGGTCAGCTCGACTCCCTGGTCGCGGACCTGCCGAACGTGACGAAGGCGCAGCCGACGGCGTGCGGCGACTACGTGCAGGCCGGCGTGACCTGTTACCTCGTGACGATCACGCAGCCGGTGAACCACGCGGCACCGGACCGCACGTTCGAGCAGCGGTTGTTTGTCATGCACCGCGGCTGCGATCGGCCGACGGTCATCGCGGACTGGGGCTACTCGAACGACGTGTTCTTCGACGACGAGCTCGCGGTGCTGTTCGGGGCGAACGCGATCTGGGTCGAGCATCGCTACCAGGGCGAATCGATCCCGGCGGCCGCGGACTGGGACTGGACGCAGCTGACGATCGAGAACGGCGCCGGCGACATGCACCGCGTGATCGACTCGTTCAAGCACCTCTACGGCGCGCACTGGGTATCGACCGGCGCGAGCAAGGGCGGCATCACCGCGACGTATCACTCGTACTTCTTCCCCGACGACCTCGACGGCGCGATCCCGTACGTCGCGCCCGCGTCGCACTCGCGTATCGATCCGGGCTATCAGGCGTACCTCGACGCCGTGCTGACGACGCCGTGCGCGCAGCAGATCCGTGACACGCAGGTCGCGGCGCTGACCACGCGGCGGCCGATGATGCTCGCGCACCTGACCGAGCTCGGCGCGACCGGCGTCGAGGCCGACTACCTCGAGATGATGACCGCGTCGTTCGACTGGGGGTTCTGGCAGTACTACGGCGCGTCGTACTGCAACCGGGTGCCGGCGCCCGACGCGACCGACGACGTGTTCTGGAACTTCTACGCGAACGTGTCGGGGATCTATCGGAGCACGCCGGGCGATCCGATGCGGTCGGACGGCGCGCTCAGCTACGAGTGGCTGACCGAGCAGGGCTTCGCGCTGCAGATCGGTGCGCACGTCGCGCCGCTCATGCACAGCGAGCTCGCGAAGATGACGATGGAGGATCGCTTCCGCGCCGACTTCCCGGATGTCGATCTACCGGCGTACGACGGGTACGTGACGCGCTCGGCCCGGCACTGGGCCGAGCACTACGCCGACCATCTCCTGCTGATCTATGGCCAGTACGATCCGTGGAGCGGCGGCGCGCTCGCCGAGCCGCTGCGCCGGACGTCGGCGCGGTTCTTCGCCCCGGCGCAGACACATGGCGGCGCACAGATCGCGACGCTCACGGATGCGGACCGGCCGGCTGCACTCGCGCTCGCCGAGCCCATGTTCGGCGTGCCGCCGATGCTGACGATGATGCGCCGCGCAGAGGAGGCCGGCCGCCGCCGTGATGCGATCCTCTCGGGCATCGAGCGGCGCCACCTCCAGCGCATGCCGCAGCTGTGATGACGCGGCAGTTTTCCTAGGAACGTGAAGGCATATCGCTTGCTCGTTGCTGGCTGCGATGAAGGTCGCGATCCTTCTCAACGCGAGGGCAGGCCAGCTCCAGCCGCTGCGCAGCGAGGAGCGCGCACAGGAGATCCTCGCAGCGTGTCGGGCAGCTAACATCGATATCGCGGTGTATCTGTGCGACGCCGCGCGGCTGACCGACGCGGCGCGTGCACTCGCGCAGGGCGGCGACATCGGTGCCGTGGTCGCGGCCGGCGGGGATGGCACGGTGAGCGCCGTCGCCGCGGGATTGATCGGCACCGGCGTCCCGCTGGGCGTGATCCCGCTCGGCACGTTCAATCACTTCGCGAAGGACATCGGCGTTCGCGACCTGCAGACCGCGATCGGCGCGATCACGGCGGGAGCGACGAAGCGGATCGACGTCGGCGAGGTGAACGGGCGCGTGTTCGTCAACAACTCGTCGATCGGTCTGTATCCGGAGCTCGTGACCCAGCGCGAGGACGACCGGAGCCGCCGTGGCAGCCGCAAATGGGTGGCGATGGGGCGCGCAGCCGTGCGCATCCTGCTGCGGTTCCCTCTGCTCCACGTCGCGATCCGGCTGGCCGGCGGCGTGTTCAGGGCGCACACACCGTTCGTGTTCGTCGGCAACAACGAGTACGCGCTCGGCAGCGACCTCGGCTCGCGGCCCCGGCTCGATGGCGGCGCGCTCGCGGTGTACACGCTGCACTCGACGAGCCGGTGGACGATGTTCGTCGCGATGGTCAAGGCGCTGCTCCGGCGGCACGCACCCGAGCTCGAGACGCGCACCGTGCAGCGCGCCCAGATCGTCACGAACCGGCGAGCTCTGAACGTGGCACTCGACGGCGAGGTCTTCCGCATGGCTCCGCCGCTGATGTATCGGAGCCGACCCGGTGCCCTGGTCGTGCTCGGAGGGAATTCATGAAGTCGATCATTCACATCAGTGATCCGCATTTTGGCCAGTCCGACCCGGCGATCGCCGAGGCCCTGCTCGACGAGATTCATGCCGCGCGGCCGGCGCTCGTCGCGGTCTCGGGAGATCTCACCCAGCGCGCGCGCCACGCGCAGTTCCTCGCCGCGCGGGCGTGGCTGGACCGGCTGCTCGTGCCCGTCCTCGTCGTGCCGGGCAACCACGACATCCCGTTCTTCGATGTCGTGCGCCGGTTCGGCACGCCACGCGAGCGCTACCTGCACTACATCTCGTCGGACCTCGCGCCGTGCTTTGTCGATGACGAGATCGCGGTGTGCGGCATCGATACGACCAAGTCCTTCACGCTCAAGCACGGTCAGATCACGCGCGAGCAGGCCGAGCGCGTCGCCGCGCTACTCGCGCCTCACACGAACCACTGGCGGATCCTCGTCGCGCACCATCCATTCGAGCACGCGACGGGCGCTGACGAAGTGATCCCGCTGCTCGAGGCGGCCGGTGTCGATCTGGTGCTGACCGGCCACCTCCACGTGCCGCACCTCGCGAACGTCGCGATGCGCAACGAGGCGCACACGATGGTCGCGGTCCACGCCGGCACGTGCATGTCGACGCGGCTGCGCGGCGAGCCGAACGGCTACAACCAGCTGCAGTTCGATGGCGAGCACGTTCGCATCGTGCATCGCGAGTGGCGCGACTTCCGCTTCGTCGACGGTGCCGAGAAGCATTATCGCCGCAGCGAGCGCGGCCGCGAGCGCATCATCAAGGAGCGCGAGGTGCCCCCGGTGCCGTTGCGGTTTCCGCAGCTCGTGCCGGTGCCCTGAGTCAGCGGTGACCCTTGTGCTTGCCGTGGCCGTTGTGCACGCAGGCACGGCCGTCCCAGTGATGCGCGGGCGGGCAGGAGCGGGCGTACGAGGAGCGCCGGCTCGTGTTCGGGCCCGTGCGCACGAGGCAGCCGGCGAGTGGCGCAGCCATCACCGTGATGAGCATGAAGGATAGGATTTTCTTCATGCCTTCGATCGTACGCGCTCGGGTCGGTGCGATGCCACCCGCGGTGTGTGCACGGTCGGCACCCGGGCGCCGTGGCTACCCGGCGTGTTTCACAGCGAATTTTCGTCGAGCGGACAGCTCGGGATCGGGTGACCGTCCGCGGCCATGCTCGCCTTGTCCTGCGCGTCGGCGAACAGCGTCGTGAACCGCGCCGTGAACGAATCGACGAGCTGGCGGAACTGGCTGGCGCGATAGCGCGTCACGTTCTCGAAGCTCCACGTCAGCGCCTTCGCCGAGTAGTTCGCGGACCCGTTGTAGAGCGCGGCGCCGACCGGATCGTCCTGATCGACGATCATGAACTTGTGATGCATGAGCTGGTAGATCGACGGCGTGCCGCGCCAGTAGCGGACCTGGATATCGAGACCGTGCATCTGCGCGGCGACCTCGAGGCACTCCCCGAAGGCCGGGTTGTGCAGCGCCTCGTCGGAGCCATCGAGCACGAGCCGCACGCTGTACGGCTCGCCTTGCTGCTGGGCCTTCTTCGCACGCCACAGGATCGCGCTGACGAGACCGGGGTGCGCCATCATGTCGGGCGCGATCGCGAGCGACTGCCTGGAGCCATAGATCGCGCCCGCGACCTTGCCGTACGTGATCGAGCTGCCGTTCGCCAGCTTGCCGGTCGGCGGGAACCAGACCTCGTCGGTGTTGCACTGGTCGAGCGCGAGGATCGCGTCGTGGCGCTCGGCGTCGGTCTTCTGCGGCTCGCCGGGCAGCACGCCGGCGTCGAACATCGCGTCGACGTCACACGCGAACGCCGCGATCCGGGCGTCGTGGGCGGGCGCGCGCAGCACGACGCTGTTCTCCTCGTTCGTGACAAACCCGGTGCTCGAGAAGTTGTTCGAGCCCGTGAACACGACCTGATCGTCGACGACGACGATCTTCGAGTGCATGATGCCGGCCGAGTCGCCGAACGAGTTGGTGTAGTGGAGGCCGTCGAGGAAGCGGACCTGTGCACCTTCCTCGGCGAGCCGCGCCGTCCGCGACGTCGGCGTGTTCTGCGCCTCGTCCATGACGATCTTGACCGTCGCGTGGCGGTCCTGCATCGCCCACAGCAGTGCATCGACGACCGGCTTCGCGCTCGCCGAGCTCGAGATGTTGTAGTTCGAGACCCGGATCGTGCCGTCCTGCTCGACCTCGTGGATCGCGGCGACCAGCATCTTGATCATCACGCTGCGCGAGGTCATCGCGGACAGCGTCTGTGACCCGCACGCGCGCCCGCAGCCGGGGTTGTTGAAGATGACGTACGACGCCGGCCAGGCGGCGAGGGCGGGTGGTTGCCACGCGACGTCCGGGTAGACGCTCGCGTTCGGATTCGGCAGGTCGCCGAAGCCGCCGAGCGGGCGCACGTTGAGGATCAGGTGCGCGCGCTTGTCGCCGGTGTTCGTGATCGTCAGCGTGTACGTGCCGGGCCCGCCGCTCTCGGCCGGATCGTGGACCGCGCCGGGCTCGGCGCCGGTACCGACCTCGATCGTGTCGCCGGCGGGCGTCGTCAGCGAGACCTCGAGGATCTGATCGTTCGCGGAGGGCTGCGCGATCGTGAGCCGGAACGCGGCGGTCGCCGAGAACGTGAAGTGGCGCGTCGCGCCGGCGGAGACGTAGGTCCCGCGGTCGACGATGCCGAACGAGTCGCTCTTGCCGTCGCCGATGTCGCCGAGGTCCTCGTCGCCCTGGTCGTACGCGTCCGAGAGACACGCGGTCAGCGAGGTCGATAGCAGCAGGAGACCGAGGAGCGGACGGACCGTCCGCTTCACGAGGGCCGGACGGTGGACGAGGGGCGGACGCATGGCGGACGCCCCGGACTGCAACGGACGTGCCCCGGCCGGCCGGCGGACGGTCGTGCCCACGCCCCTGCAATCGCTCGGTCTTGGTGGCCGAAATCCGGCCAGCCGGCCAGCCACCGCCTGGCTCCTCTGGCCGCCAGCCGGACGCGCGCGCGAGCAAATCTAGCGAGTTGTCCATGGCCCGGCCGTTGCTGAGGGGGCGCGTACCATGCGTCTCGTCCCGCTCGCGCCGCTGCTGTTGCTCGCCGTCCCGGTCACCGCCGCCTGCGTGGCCGAGGAGGGTCCCGAGGATCTCGGCTCGGTGGTCGACGGCAAGGGGGACGGCGCGCTGATCGACGCCGCGATCATGGTGCCGCGCACGTCGACCTCGGGGAAGCCCGGCGTCCGCAACTACATCGTGCACGCGTCGACCGACTTCGACATCTCGCTCGCGTACGAGGGCGACCAGGCGACCAAGCTCACGGTCACGAACCTCGATACCGACGCGACGCTCGAGAGCGCGATCGAGCCGCGCGCGAGCATCTCGGTGCCCGGCGGAAGTGGCGGCGAGCACGCGTTCAAGATCCGCGTCGAGAACCGCTCGACCCGGACGCTGCACGCGCAGCTCCGCGCGGCCGGGCACAGCGCCCCTGGCGTCACCCCCGCGCTGCTCGCGGCGGCACGCGCGAACCTCGATCGGATCACCAAGGAGATCGACTACACGCACCTGAGGAACTACGGCCTGTCGGGCTCGCTCACCGATCAGTTCATGACCGCGCTCGCGGCCGAGTACGAGACGCAGCACCCGGACCAGTACGCCGCGCGCATCCAGGCACTGGCGTCGATGGCGTTCTTCGCGCTACCCGGCGTGCTGCCGCCCGAAGGTGGCACGCAGACGCCGTTCCACGGCCTCGATATGGCCCAGTTCGACGCGCTCATGAGCATCGAGGATCAGGTGTTCGCGCACCTCGTCGCGCTCAACAACCACGACACCAACGGCGTGCGGCCGTTCTCGGTCTGCGAGACCCGCTTCATGATCGACATGTACGTGCGCCCGCGCGTCGCGTACCCCGGCTTCGACGCCTACAAGGCCGCGTACACGGTCTACGCCGCGAGCTGCCCGCAGGCCGACCAGGACGAGTGGTACAACTTCCGCGGTCTCGGCGGCCTGCGCCCGAGCTGGGCCGAATCGAACCTCGCCGACCGCTTCCTGCGCCGGATGGCGAAGCAGTGCCGCGAACCGTCCGCCGCGTGGACCGCCGACTGCGCGCGCTGGGACGCCGACCGCATGGGCTATCGCCAGGACAGGAACAAGGAGCTCGCCGCGCGCACCATGTTCTACGCGCCCGGCGACGAGGCGTACCTGATCGATCCGGCCCACTCGCTCGTGCTGCTCGAGGACCGTAACGGCGACGGCGTCGGCGAGTTCTTGCGCCCCGGCCCGGTCGCGCTGAAGAACGGTGACACCGGCACGCTGTACGTCAACGCGACGAGCCAGTTCGCCGGCAACCTCAAGTTCCAGGCGCCGGGTGGCACGCTGCACACGATCACGCCGAGCCAGCTCGTCGCCGAGGACGCCGTCGATCCGCGCTGGAGCCCCTCGCTGCTGGCCGCGCCCGACCTCGGCCTGATGACCGTGTTCTCGTCGAGCGCGGGCTGCACGGCCGACACGCTCGATCCCGCGCAGTGCCCGCTGATGCGGCGCTTCTACTCGATGATCGATCGCCACGAGAACTTCTACCAGACGTTCTCCGCGCTGAACCCGACCTGGTACGGCGTGTCGAGCCAGCCGTCGCCGCTCGTCGCGTGCTCGATCACGCTGGCCGCGTCGCACGTGTGGGACGCCGCCGGCACGCCGCCGGGCGGCACCGCGGGCTTCATCTTTCTGATGCGCATCCCGTTCGCGGACATCCTGACCGGCAACGAGCGCAGCGTCGCGACCCTGATGCCCGGCCCGCCGACCACGTCGGTGCAGAGCCTGTACACGGGAACGCGCGCGCTCGATGTCAGCTCGCTGTGGCTCGACGTCGCGAGCCTGTCGAACAACCAGTACGAGAGCGAGCACGAGATCTCCGCGTTCGGGGCGGTCCGCGCCGATCAGATCGAGGGCATCCTCGTCGTGCGCAAGCCCGCTGCGGTGCCGTAATGGGGGCAGACCCCATTCCGCCCTACTCGCCGGGCAGCGCGGGCTTCGGGCAGGCGCGCGCGAGGGCCTCCAGCCGCGGCTCGTAGCTCGCGTTCGCGGGATCTGTGCGGATCAGGTCGATCGCGGCATGGATCGCGTCCGCACGCTCGCCGTAGCAGTCTCCATTCGCCCGCAACGACCCCTCGTATGCCGTCACCGCGAGCTCGGCAGCACCCGGGACCGGCAGCGCGGCGAGCGCGCGGTCGCCGAGATCCCACCACACCTGGAGGTCGGCCTCGCGCGGCCACGCGTAGTAGACGTCGAGCAGCCTCAGGGCGTGGGGATCGAGCTGCTGATCGGCGAGGTACGCCTTGCAGGCGCTCTGCGGCGCCAGCCAGCATGCGATCTTGTTGTGGAGGCGCACGCACGTCGGATCGGGCATCTTCGGCACGGTCGCGCGCTGCTTCAGCGCTTCGATCGCGAACGTCGCGTCACCGGTCCCCGACAGCACGATTCGCTTGACCTGCCGCCGGCACGTCGTCGCGTCGGTCGCGTTGTAGTCCGCGCCGATCGCGCGCCGGTCGATCGCGAGTGCGTCGGCAGGCGTGCCGACCTCGACGTAGCTCGCGGCGAGCAAGTCGAGGACCTCGAGATCGCGAATGTCGTACTTGCTCAGCCAGTGCTCGGCCTTGTCCGCATCTCCCTGCGCGACGAGGATGTTCGCCAGATCGTGGCGCACGGCCTCCCGCATGCGGCCCGTCAGCGAGCCGAGCAGCGGAGTGAGGCGACGGCACGCCGCGTCGATATCGCGCTTCAGCACGTCGCACCAGCCGTGCAGGTAGGCGAGGAGCTCGTGCTGGGTCGCCGACACGCGGTTCTGCACGCCACGCGCGCACAGCTCCTGCCAGCTGACACCCGGATCTGCGAGCCGCGCCGCGATCGGGAAGCGCGGCTCGAGCATCGGGTGGCTCATCCCGCCGAGCGGCCAGCGCAGGTCGGCGTGGAACTCGGGCGTGTAGCGCGCCACGTCGATCGCGGGCCGCGGCACCGCGACAGCATAGAGGTTGCGGCCCGCGTGGACGCGAGCTGCCGGCGGTAGCGGGACGCTCTCGATGGGCTGTGCGGGCGCCGGCGCGGGTGGCTTCGCCCCGCACCCCGCCGCCACGATCAACGCGAGGAGCCTCCGCACGCCTGCCGATCTTGCCAGCCTCGGCGCGCGAGTTGTCACGATCTCGCAACGAGCCGGCCGGTGACCGCCGCCTCACATGGCGGCGGAGATGCCACCCGCGCGGGCAGCGCGCGCCTCGTCGGTGTCGGGCACCTTCTCGTTGCGCTTCATCAAGATCGGAATCAGGTACGCGGCGACCGCGCCGAACACGTTGTGGCCGGGCTCGAGCATCTTGCCGATGCCCTGGGCGGTGATCAGCGCGACGAACACGAGCATCATGTCGGTGACGGGGCGGACCTTGTGGCGGCGGCCGATCGCGAACATCTCGCCGATCAGCTCGCCGTACTCGAGCTTCGCGGCGTCCTTGGCGCGGAACTTCGCCGCGAACGCCTCGACCTCGACGCGCATCGAGGCCCAGTCGATCTCGCCGATGTACGTGTGGAACCGGCGCAGGTGGCTCACGATGTCATCCGGCGTGCCCATCGCGATGCACTTCGTCATGTCGATGAACTGGATCAGCACGTCCTCGTGGAGCAGCTTCGCGAGGCCGACGTCGTAGACGACGATGCTGTCGCCATCCTGGACGACCATGTTGCCGGGGTGGAGGTCGGCGTGAACGAAGCCGTCCTCGAAGCACATCTTGAAGAACGTCCGGCGCACCACCTCGGCGAGGCGCGGATAGACGCCGGGCGGCAGCGCGTCGACCTTGGTGCCGCGGATGAACTCCATGGTCAACACGCGGCTCGAGCACAGCTCGGTGTGGACCTCGGGGAACCGCACGCGCGGTACGCCCTTGAAGTTCGCGTGAAACCGCACGTAGTTCGCCTGCTCGATCAGGAGGTCGGTCTGATCGTGGATGGCCTCGATGAAGTGGCGCGTGTGGCCGACCGGATCGCTGCGGCGCCAGCCGGGGTGAAGCGCGATCACGCGCGCGAACCAGATCAGGATGACCTGATCGCGCTCGACCTGGCGGCGGACACCGGGGCGCAATACCTTGACCGCGACCTCGTTGCCGCCCGGCAGCCGCGCGCGGTGAACCTGGGCGACGCTCGCGGCGGCGACCGGCTTCTCGTCGAATTCGGAGAACAGCTCGCCGAGCGGCTTGCCGAGGTCCTCCTCGACGGTGCGCTTGACCTTGCGGAACGCGAACGGCGGGATCCGGTCCTGGAGGGAGCGCAGCTGCTCGATGACCTCGGGAGCGAACAGGTCGGGGCGCGTGCTCATGACCTGGCCGAGCTTGATGAAGGTCGCGCCGAGGGTGCTCATCGCCTGCTTGAGCAACCAGCCCCGCAGCGTGCCGACGGCTGGGCCGCGTCTGGGTCCCCAGACGAAGAGCGCGATGCCGAGGCGCGCGATGCCGTAGATGACACCGCAGAGCAGCGTCACGAGGACGAGGAACAGGAAGTGGAGGAAGTTGCCGGGCCAGCGAAGCACTGCGGGCTCATCCTACCCGGGCCGGGGCGCACGTGTGTCACTCTCGCGCGGTCTGCCGGCGGTCTTTCGCAGTCCTGGCATCGCCACGCGGCCCCGGCCTCGGCGCATTTCTTGGAACCTGGCCGGGTATGGACACCTTCAAGGCTGACATCGACGAGATCCGGCGGCGTGCTCGCGAGAAGATGGAGCTGGGGTCGGTGACCCCGTCCTACCAGGCGGATCGGCAGAAGGTCGTGGAGGTCCTCAACGAGGTACTCGCGACCGAGCTCGTGTGCACGCTGCGTTACAAGAACCACTACTACATGGCCCAGGGCATTCACAGCCAGGCCGTCGCGGACGAGTTCCTCGAGCACGCGCGCGAGGAAGAGATGCACGCCGACATGGTCGCGAAGCGCATCACCGAGCTCAACGGCAAGCCGAATTACAACCCCGAGGGGCTGGCCACGCGCAGCCATGCAGAATATGCAGAGGCCGACCGGCTCGAGGACATGATCCGCGAGGACCTGGTGGCCGAGCGGATCGCGATCGGCACGTACTCCGAGATCGTGCGCTGGCTCGGTAGCGACGATCCGACGACGCGGCGGATGATCGAAGAGGTGCTCGCGAAGGAAGAGGAGCACGCCGACGATCTCGCGAAGCTGCTCGTCCAGCTCGGCGCGACCGGCAACGGCCACTAGCGCGTGGCTGCCCGCGGGGCACTCGTGATATGAGGGCTCCGGGTGTCCGGAACGTTGACAGACCACGAGATCATCCACGCGCTCGCGGATGACCTCCCGGTGGGACTGTGGGTGGCGAGGGCGCCCGGCGGCGAGCTCGTGTACGCGAACCGCCGGTTCGCGGAGATCATGGGGCAGGTCGGCCGCGACGACGCGTCGGCCGGCGGCTACTCGGAGCCGTACGGAATCCTGACCCACGACGGTGAGCCGTATCCCGAGCATCAGATGCCCTTCGTGCGCGCGCTCGAGGAGCGGCGCGTCGTGGTCGTCGAGGACATCATGATCCGACGGCCGGACCGCACGACCGTGCATGTCCGCGCGTACGCGAACCCGGTGTGCAAGGGCGACACGATCAGCCATGTCGTCATCTGCTTCTTCGACATCACGCGCGAGATCGAGGCGGAGCGGGCGAACGCGGAGAGCGAGCGACGGCTGCATCGCGCGCAGCGCCTCGAGGCGATCGGCACGCTCGCCGGTGGCATCGCGCACGACTTCAACAACCTGATCTTCGGGATCAAGTTGCTCGCGGCCGAGCTCTCGGCGGGCGAGCACGACCCGCAACGGCAGGCGTCGCTGCGCATGATCGACGACATCACCGAACGCTCGGCGTTGTTGACTCGATCGCTGCTCGGGTTCGCCGGCCGCGGCAAGCACCGCGCGGCACCGGTCGCGCTCGACGATGTCGTCGAAGCGATGCGCGACATGCTCACGCGCACGCTGAGCGGCGTGCAGATCGCGTTTCAGCTCGAAGCCCGCGACCGCGGCAGCGTGATCGGCGATCCATCGCAGCTCGAGCAGGTCGTGATGAACCTCGTCGTCAACGCGCGCGATGCGGTCGAGACCCAGAGCGGCGGCCGCGTGTTCGTGCGCACGTACAGCGAGCGCGGTCAGGTCGTGCTCGAGGTCGCCGACAATGGTCCGGGCATCGCGCCCGAGCTGCGCGAGCGCGTGTTCGAGCCGTACTTCACGACGAAGACCCACGGCTCGCAGCGCGGCACCGGGCTCGGCCTCGCGACGGTGTTCGGGATCGTGAAGACCCACAAGGGCACGATCGAGATCCTCGATGGCCATCACGGGGCCGGTGTTACGGTACGCGTGACGCTGCCGGCGGCCAGCCGCGTGGCCCCGCGCGTGCCGAAGACCGAGGAGGCGCCGATCGAGCCGGGCTCCGGGACGATCCTCGTGGTCGACGACGACCTCATGGTTCGCCGCGCGGTCGCGATGACGCTGCGCGGCCTCGGCTACTTGACGTTCGAGGCGGCGAGCGGCCAGGAGGCGGTCGAGCTCTACCGCCGCTACCACCCCGAGATTCGTGCGGTCATGCTCGACGTGATCATGCCCGGCATGAGCGGGCGCGCGACGTTCGACGCGATGCGCGACTTCGACCCGGCGGTCAC
>DAIRFU010000419.1:0-4050 GCA_036794935.1 Kofleriaceae bacterium
GCCACGCGATCGCGAACACGACGATCGCCGCGGACGGCTCGATGACGTCGAAGATCAAGCTCGAGACCAAGGGGATGTTCGATCTCGTCGTCCGCTCGGTCGCGGCGATGATGAGTCTCGACCAGCAGAAGGAGATCGTCGAGACGCTGCTCCACCACTCGCTGCCCGCCGCCGAGCTGGTGTCGTTCAGCATGACGAGCCCGCTCGCGCTGTTCTCGCCGATGGAGGTCAACCTCGATATCAAGGTGCCGAACGCGGCGCCGAAGACCGGCGACTACCGCCTGCTGCGCACGGTCGTCACGTCGGGTGCGCTCGGCCTCGTCGAGAACGTGCTGCCGCAGGTGCTCGGCGCGACCCCGACGCGCAAGTACGGCCTCGACGCGCAGGTCACGTTCCAGTACGACCAGACCGAGACGATCACGGTGCCGGCCGGCACCAAGATCCTCGCGCTGCCGAACCCGGCGAAGACGTCGAACAAGGTCTCGCAGCTGACCGCCTCGTGCACGAAGAAGGATGCGACGACGATCACCTGCGCGCGCTCGTTCCAGCTCAAGACCCGTCACATCGATCCGCAGCAGTACAGGTCGCTGCGCACCTCGGTCGCCTCGCTGTCGCAGATCGCGCGCCAGCCGGTGATCCTCGCCGCGGGGAGCAAGTGATGCGCAAGCACCTCTGGGTCGCCATCCTCGCGCTCGCCGCCTGCAAGGGCAGCGACAAGGCCAAGCAGTCCGCCCAGGCCAGCACCGAGCCGGCCGCCGCCGATCCATGGTCGCGGACGTCCGCGAGCGATATCAAGGACCCGGCACTCGCGCGTCTGGTCGAGCTCGCGCAGACCGGCCCCGGCAAGGACAAGTACCCGCAGGCCGACGCGGTCGTCGCGCTCGAACGTGACGACATCACGTACGGCAAGGACGGCACGGTCGTCATCAAGCACCACTCGATCGTCAAGCTGCTCGATCCGCAGCGCGGCAAGGAGAAGTTCGCCGATCTGCACATCCCGTTCGACAGCAAGCGAGAGACGCTGACGATCGAGACCGCGCGCACGGTCAACGTCGACGGCAAGCCGCACGTCGCCTCGAAGGACGAGATCGGCGACATCGTGCCGGCGCAGCTCTCCGACGCGACGATCTACTCCGACGTCCGCGAGCGCGTCGTGTCGTTCCCCGCGGTCGACACCGGCTCGGTGCTCGAGCTCGAGTACACGCGCACGACGAAGCCGACCCCGGACTCCCCGCTCGGCGGCGAGCAGATGCTCGCGCGCTATAACCCCGTGCTCGAGCGCGTGGTCACGGTGAGCGCGCCGGCCGGCGTGACGCCAAAGCTCGCGGTGGACGGCATCAAGCTCGAGCCGACGCAGTCGAGCGCGGGCGGTACGCGCGTGTGGACGTTCGCGCTCGAAGATCTGCCCGATCGCCACCCCGAGCAAGGCTCGCTGGAGGAGTCCGCGGTGCTGCCGCGGCTGGTCTACGGCTTCCAGCCGAGCTGGGCGACGGTCGTCCAGCCGGTGGCGGCGCGCTTCCTCGACAAGGCCGTGCCGTCGCCACTGCCCGCCGCGGTCAAGGCGGAGGCCGACCGGATCGTCGCCGGTGCGACCACGCCCGCCGAGAAGGCGACGAAGCTGTTCGCGTTCGTCGCGCACGACATCCGGTCGATCGATCTGCCACTCGGCTGGGCCGGCTACGAGCCGCACGCGCCCGAGGCCGTGCTGCAGAACCGCTACGCCGACGAGCGCGACAAGGTGGGCCTCTTGCTCGCGCTCGCGTCCTCGCAGGGCATCACCGGGCGCCCGGTGCTCGTGCGTACCGGCAAGGTGCCGGTGATCGCGAGCGTGCCGACGATCGCGCAGTTCGATCGCGTGATCGCGAAGCTCGACATCGGCGGCAAGGATGTCTGGCTCGATCCCACCGACGAGCACGGCCAGTACGGCCTCGCGTTCGCCGGCCAGGACAACATGGTGCTGCCGCTCGACAAGGGCGGCTCGGAGCTCGGCTCGCGCCCGCCGCTCGATCCGGCGACGTCGATCTCGTCGACCAAGGCCGACTTCAAGCTGGCGCCGAACGGCGATCTCCAGGCGAGCTACAGCTACGAGCTCACCGGCTACTACGCGGACCGGGCGCAGTCCGAGCTGCGTCCGCTCAAGGGCGAGCTGCTCGATCGCTACTTCCAGCAAGCCGCCGCCGGCCTGTCGGCGACCGCGCTCGACAAGCGCCACGAGGTCGGTGACACCCAGGCGGTGACCGGCGCGCTCGCGGTCAGCCAGCAGGTCGCGGTCCCCGGCTACTCGACCGCGCAGGCCAACTTCCGCGTGTTCGAGCTGCCGGCGGTCACGCTCGATGTCGCCGATCAAGCGCCGAGCCCGCGGCTGTCGACCCGAGAGACCGCGCTGTGGCTCGGCACGCCTCGCATCGAGCGCGGCGAGATCACCGTGCAGGTCCCCGCCGGCTGGAAGGTGACGTACGTCCCGCCGAAGCTCGAGGGCAAGGCCGAGGGCGTGCGCTACGCGTCGGGCTGCGAGGCGAGCGGGCAGACGGTGACGTGCAAGGCCGAGGTCGTGCTCGACAAGCTCGTCGTGCCGACGGCCAAGTACGCCGCGTTCCGTGACGCGCTGACGAAGCTGCAGGCGTACGAGCGGCGCATCGTGCTGCTAACCCGGGGCTAGGCGCGGCCAGACGCGGCCAGGCGCGGCCGAGCGGTCACGGCCTGACGAAGATCGGGTTCGTCACGCCGAACGGGATCCGGCCCGGGTGGACCGGCTCGAGCGCGGCGTCGCCGTAGGCGGCGATCACGACGAAGCCGCCACTCGCCTGGACCTGGACCGGCACCTGGCCACGCCAGCGGATCACCGGGTTCTGCGCGTCGGCGTCGCCCGGCATGATCGCGATCGTGTCGACGATCTGGCCATCGACGACCACGTCGATCGCGTCGACATCGACCCAGCTCGCCGCTTGCACGGTGACGTCGACCATCATCGGCGACCCGGCGCCGGTCACGCTGTCGCCCGGACCGGCGGCGCCCAGCGTGGCGGTCACGTAGATGCCGCCGGAGATCGTCATGTGACCGGCGGCGAGCGCGTCGCGGACCTGATTCGCGGTGAGCGCGCGCGGATCGTCGGTGCCGAGCTGGACGCACGTGCGCGGGTAGCCAACCGGCGACGACGAGATGCCGTGCGAGTCCGACGAGCCCACGGCGAACACGGTGCGGCCGGCGCGGAGCAGGCCGAACCAGTCGGCGACGCTGCGGGTCTGGTTCGCGAGCCAGCCGGAGTCGTTGAAGACCTCGACGAGCGTGAACTTGGTGTCCCACGAGCCCTCGAGATCGGCGAGGCCGGTCGCCGGATCGAAGCCGACGTAGTCGAAGTAGTTCGCGCCACCGCGCGGGTGGTTGATGATCACGAGCGGCGACTCGCTGCGCGCGCGCACCGCATCGAACACGACCGGCGGCTCGAGCGTCTGAAATGGCGTGTCGAGCGCGTCCGCGGTCGGCCACGTCTGCCAGGTCGGCGCACCGCCATTGGGTCGGCTCGGATCGGGGACGAGCGGGAACACGCCCATGTGGCCCCACAGCTCCATCGACGTCAGCTCGACGGAGCCAAACCCGGCGGCGTACGCCTCGACCCCGAGCTGCGCGATCTCCGACTTGAAGTCGGCGACGTACTCGTGATCGGAGCGCACCGGCATCTCGACGCCATCGGCGACCGCCTGGGCGACCTTGCGCACGCTGTTGTCGCCCGAGTCGTTGGATCGCCACGTGTGGACGTGGAAGTCGCCGCACTGGATCCCCGCCGTGTCGACCACTCGATCGAGTGCCGCCTCGACCTCCGCCGTCTGCCCGGCCACCACCGTGACGTCCTGCCGCACGATCTCGTACTCGTAGCCGCGCGACACGATCACCTCGTAGCTGCCCGGCGTGACCGGCAGCGTGATGTCGCCATCGACCGGGAACTCGACGTGGACGCGCGAGCCGGCGATCGGCAGCTCCCCATACTCCTCGGGTAGCTGCGGCACGTCGGTGCCGAGCACCTGCACGCGCGCCGGGACCGCCGCGCCGTTC
>DAIRFU010000419.1:4060-6349 GCA_036794935.1 Kofleriaceae bacterium
ATCGCGCCCTGCGCGGGCAGCGCGATCGTCGCGCTCGCGCCGCTGCCGACCTCGGCGGTGCCGATCGAATCACCGGGCGCGAACGCGTCGAGGTGGACGTTCGCGGCGGTCGGCACGTGCAAGGCGAACCGGCCGTCCGCGTCGGTCGTCGTGCGCGTCAGGTAGCTGGTGCCGTCGACGGCGTGCACGTGAATGCCCGCGGCCGGCACGCCATCGCGCGTGACCGTACCGGTGACCTCGCGCTGCTCGTCGCCGAGGGTGCGCGCGGCCGCCGCCTGCACGCCGTCGAGGCCGGGACCGCCGATGATGAGCTTGGCGTGCAGCCGCTCGGTGGTGCCGCACGCCGGGATGTCGAAGCCGGGCCCGAACGCGCCGAGAAATCCGCTCGCGGCGATCGAGCTCTGCAACATGCCGTCGCCCGGTGCATACGCCCAGCTCGTCGCGCCGTCCTCGACGAGCGCCACGTAGGGACCGCTCAGCGCCTCGTCGAAGCCCAGGCCGGGTTGAAACGCGTGCGGCGCCGTTCGCTTGCTGTACATCACCGCGTGCAGCGTCGACGGGACCGTCGTGACCTCGGCGCGAGGCGACGCGTACTGCATGACGATGTCGACGTGCTCGGCGCCGGGCTCGAGCACGTAGTCGATCGTCGCCTCGATGTCGGTGAGGTCGTCGTGATAGAGCACGGCGACCAGGTTCTCGATGAACGGGATCGGGTGAAGCCGGCCGCGCGCGCGCACGATCGCGGGCCCGCCGTCGCTGCCGTCGGCGATCACCGAGACGCTCTCGGTCACCACCGTCGAGCGGCCGGTGAGGATGAACAGCTCGCCGAAGTTGTTCGGCGACACCAGCTTGCCGCCCTCGACGCGCGCGAGCCCGACCGGGCGGCCGCCCCACGGATCGTAGAGATCGCTGTCACCGACGTCCTCGATCACGAGCGCGATCTTGTCGTTCGCGAGCACGAAGTCGCCGGCCTGCCACGTCACGAGGCCCGACGGGACAGCCGGCAGATCGGTGGCCTGGATGCGGCCGGCGCGCGCTTCCCCCGCGCTCGCGCCGAGCGGATCGGGGTGGCCGTTCGGATCGCCGTCGTCGAAAGGACCGGGACACGTCGCCGCGTCGTCACCGCACGCGACGAGCAGGACACACAGCAGGAGCCGCCTCATCGCGGCCAGCGTATCGCACGCGCGCGGCCGCCTCGCGATGAAACGTCTACTGACCAGGCATCACTACGATCGACCACATCACGTCGCGCGCGGGCAGCGCACCCGAGCCGGCGCGATCGGCGCGCTCGAGCCGGATCAGCTCGCCGGACGTCAGCGACACCTTCGCCGAGCCGGGCGTGCGCAGCTTGCCGTCCCCGAGCCGCCAGGTCAGCGGCATGCCATCGGCGCGCACGATCACGTTGTACGTGCCATCCGCGCCCGTCCAGCGCAGCTGGTCGACGTCGTCGCGCGCGTCGAGGTAGCCGCGCAGCTCCTGGGTCAGGGCGAGCGGGTTCGCGTCGGCGTCGACCGCGTTCGGCTCGGTCTCGCCGACGAGCTTCTCCTCGGTGACGGTGAGCGTGTACCCGTCGCTCACGTTCTCGACGGGGAGCTCGCCCTTCGGCACGGTCTCGCCGACGGTGATGACGAGTGGGCCGGCGATCGCGCGCCGGTGCAGCACCTCGCCATCGCCGCGCCTGCCGTCGTCCGAGATCGCCTGGTGCATGCCGTGATCGACGATCGCGAGGTTGAGGTCGAGGTTCGGTACGCCGGTCACGCGCACGCTGACGACCCTGCGGCTGCCCTGCGGCCACTGCACGACGAACGTGTCGCGATCGCCGTCCTGCGTCGACATCCGCTTGCCGAGATAGCCGGTGATCGGCGTGTCCGCGGCGATCGGGTTCGCGTGGTTCGCGTCGTTGTTCGGTTCGGCCTCGGCGGTGAGCGGCGGCGGCTCGCGCATCGCGTACCAGGCCGCGGCGCCCGCCCCGGCGAGCACGACCGCGACCACCGCGAGCCACCCGAAGTACTTCTGCCGGCGCAGGCTGCGCTCGAACGCGTCGATGTCCGAGCGCCGTAGCCGCAGATCGCTCTCGAGCTCGTCCTCGGTCGGCTTGCGCAGCGGCCGCGGGCGCTGGCCGGGCCCGGTGCCGTAGCCGACGATCTCGACGTAGACCTCTTCGATCGCGTTCGCGAGCTCGGCGGCGGACTGCCAGCGCTGCGTCATGTCCTTCGCGAGCGCCTTGCGGCACAGGTGATCGACCTGCGGATCGATCCCGGCCTTCGGCGCGCGCATCGACGGCGCGTC
>DAIRFU010000420.1:0-6343 GCA_036794935.1 Kofleriaceae bacterium
AACGCCACGATCTCGGCGAGGCCGCGCGCCATCGCGACGAGCTCGTGTTCATCAGCGCCGGTGGGTTCGGTTCCGCTTCTGCCTTTTCCCTGCTTCGCCATGAGAGCGCCTGGAACCTTCCACATGTGAAAGGGCGGCGTCCAGTCCAAGGTAGTAGCTTTGTGCCCCGAAGCCGCTGATCTGCCCGATACAACGCGGTGCGGTGATCGAACGAGCGCGAAAATCTTCGCGCGCGTGGATGTTCGATAAGTGGACCTCGACGGTCGGCACGCCGACGGCCTCGATCGCGTCGCGGATCGCGATCGACGTGTGCGTGTACGCACCGGGGTTGATCACGATCGCATCGGCCCAGTTGCGCGCGAGCTGGATGAGCGCGACGAGCTCGCCCTCGAAGTTCGATTGCGCGCTGCGCAGCTCGGCGCCGCGAGCCTCGGCGCGCTTCATCATCTCGGCCTCGATCTCGTCGAGTGTCGTCGTGCCGTAGATGTCCGGCGCGCGCGTGCCGAGCAGGTTCAGGTTCGGGCCGTGGAGCAGCGCGACGCGGATCGGACCGCGCGTGCGAGGCGCGGCTTGCCGCTTCGGCCTGCCTTGACGCAGTGGCCGACGCGCTCTGGATCGCGCCCGGCTCACAGCTGGGCGACGAGCGCTGGCGACGCGAGCCGCGCCAGGAAGCGGGCCTTACCGAAATTGCCCTCGGGCGCCATCGCGATCGCGATGAAGTATTGCGGCGACAGCATGCGGCAGACGAGCATGAGGTGCTGCGCCTTGACGGACATCTCCTCGAGGCCGCCGACCTGCAGGCTATCGCCCGCCTTGCGCACCTGCGTGAGGATGAACGAGAACTCCATGCCGACGGTGGTGACGTCCACGCGGTCGTTCTGTCGAACGTAGGTCTCGATCGGAATGCCGTCGAGACCCATGATCACCGCCGCGAGCGCACCATCGACGTTGTCGACAACTTTCCTGAGCGTTTCAGCGAACAAGTTGGCCCTCAGTTGGCAAGGTACTGCGAAACGCCGGACTCGCGCCAGTGCGCGAGCCAGCGATTACATCGACGCGGTCGCGGCCGGGCAGACGAGGCGGTTGTCGGCATCGGTGCAGCAATCGACGACGCCGTCCTGGAACGGATTACATCCGTTGCCGGTGCGCACGTCGACCCCGGACGGCAGCGGGCACGCACCGAGATTCGAGACCACACAGTCGTTGCACACCGTGATCGGGTACAGGTACGGCGCCGACGTGATCGTGCTGCCATTGATGTCGCCGCGGATCACGACCTCGGCGAGCACCTCCGCGTTGAACGAGTCGGCCGCGAGGTCCGCTCCCGACTCGCCGGCGACCTGGCGCATCGTCGCCGCCGGCAACACGTCGACGAACGCGTTGATCGATCCGGCCGGCGCGAGCGCGCCCGAGAACAGCGTGCTGAACTGGGTCAGCTGCTTCTCGGGCTGCGTCACGGTCACGCTGCCATCGGGGTGATCGACACTGATCGCCTTGAGCGTCAGCGTGACGTCGGCGCCGCGCAGCTGCACGGTCTTCGACAGCTCGTCGACGCCCTCGACCGGCTGGATGCGGCTCTGGATCAGCGGCGTCAGCACGTACGCGGTGGGCGAACCGTAGTAGACGAGCCCGTGACCGAGCATCGCCTGGTCCGGGCTCCCGGTGAGGACGCACGCGTCGCTGACGGCGGTGTTGTTGAGCACGTAGATCCCCTCATCGCCGGTGTCGACGCAGGCGACGAGCATGAGGGGAATCAAGGTTGCGACGCGTAGCATGGCTTCCTCCAACGAAAATCGTATCAAGGCGCTCGATCCGGGCGCAAAATTCTTCGCAGCTCGGTGACCGCGATCTCGACGGGATCACACGCCCCCACCTCGCGGATGGCGATGAAGCGCAGAGATTCTCCGAGTCGCTTCTTGTCGACCTTGACGCGCTCGAGGACGTCGTCGGTCAGCAGCGAATCGAGCTCGGCGGGCAGTCCGGTCCGGCGCAGTGCCGCGGTGATCTCGGCCTCGAGGTCCCGCCGGGCACCGGCGATGGCCGCCGACACCCGCGCTGCCGCGATCAGGCCGAGGCCGACCGCCTCGCCGTGGTGGAGCCCGGTCGCCGACTCGATCGCGTGGCCGATGGTGTGACCGAGGTTGAGCAGCGCGCGCCGGCCGGTCTGCTCGCGCTCGTCGCTGCCGACGATCGCCGCCTTGTACGCGATCGAGCGCTGGATCACCTCGTGGAGCGCCGGCGGCAGCGCGTCGGCGGCGCCGGCCGCCCATGGCGCGCAGCTGTCGACGAGCTGCCACAGCTCGCCACCGTCGAGCAGCGCGTACTTCCATAGCTCGCCGAAGCCCGCCCGGCGCTCGCGCGGCGCCAGCGTGCTCAGCGTCTCGAGCCCGCACGCGACGAGGCGCGGCTGCCAGAACGCGCCGACCAGGTTCTTGCCCGCGTCGAGATCGACCGCGGTCTTGCCGCCGATCGCGGAGTCGGTCATCGCGACGAGGGTCGTCGGGAGCTGGATCACCGGGATGCCGCGAAACAGTGTCGCCGCGATGAAGCCGGTCAGGTCGCCGACCACCCCGCCGCCGAGCGCGACCAGCACCGAGCCGCGGTCGACGCCGCCCGCGACGAGCGCCTCGCACATCGCGCCGTACACCGCGAGCGACTTGCTCGCCTCACCGGGCTCGATCGCGAGCACGTCGGGCGCACCCTGAAGCGCGGCGACCGCGGTCGCCTGCCAGTGCCGACCGACCTCGTGATCGGTGATGACGACGACGCGCGTCGCGTCCTGGACGTAGGCGCGCACGAGGTCACCATCGACGGCGCGATCGTGGATCGCGACCGGATACGTACGGTCGCCGAGCGCGAGCAGCGAGGCATCGCGGCGAGCCGGCGGCAGCCGGTACCACGCGCGCTCGACCTCGGCGACGGCGGTCACCACCTCGACGAGCGAGCGGCGCGTCGTGTCGACGACGGCGTGGGCGCGGCGATACGCCGGCGCACGCTGGGCGGCGAGCCGAGCGGCCCGCTCGTCATGGGCAAGCAGCGGCCTCTCGGGCCCGCCCGCGGCACGCGCGCGCGCAGCGGCGAGCTCGACGTCGAGCGCGACGACCAGGCCGGCCGTGCGCATCTTCGTCATGTTGTCGCCGTACGCGGCGCAGCCTCCGCCGGTCGCGACGATCGGCGCGTCGGTCTCGCCGATCACCTGCGCGAGCGCGGCGGCCTCGCGGCGGCGAAACTCCGGCTCGTCGCGCGCGACCAGCACGGCGGCCGGCTCGCCCTGCTCCGCGATCACGTCGTCGAGGTCGACGAACCGACGGCCGGTGGCCTGGGCAAGCAGCCGCCCGACCGTGGTCTTGCCAGCGGCCATGAACCCGACGAGGAACAGCGGTGCGGGCATGTGGGCTGGATTCTAGTCCGGCGCGGGTCGGAAGACCCGGCCGACGCTACTTCGTGCAGCGCAGCGAGGCCTTGTTCGTGATCTTCGGCGTGATGAACACGAGAATCTCGGTCCGATCGTCGTTCTCGCGCTGGCTCTTGAAGAACCAGCCGATCACCGGCAGATCGGCGAGGAACGGCACCTTCTTGTAGGCCAGGCCGGTGTTGCGGGTGTAGATGCCGCCGAGCACGCTGGTCTCGCCGTCGTTGACGAGCATCGTGGTCTGCGCCTCCTTGCGCAGGATCGTCGGGTCACCGCGAGCACCGGTGTTGACGAAGTCGGGCTCGTTCTTCGTCACGTTGAGGTTCATCGCGATCGCGCAGTCGCGCTGCGAGACGTACGGCGTGACCTCGAGCTTGAGGTCGGCCTGCACGAACTGCGTCTGCGTTCCGGCCGCCGACACGACCGAGATCGGGATCGACACGCCCTGGCGGATCAACGCGCTCTTGTTGTTGAGCACCGTGATCTTCGGCGCCGAGATGATGCGCACCGTGCCGGTGTCCTCGAGCGCGGAGAGCCGCAGGTTGATGTTGAAGTTGCCGCCGACCGAGCCGAGCGAGAGCCCGATCGCGCCACCTTCGCCGGTGCCGGTCGCCGCCGGCAGGTTGATCGCGAAGTCGCTGGGCAGCGCGGTGATGCCGTTCTCGTTGGTCTGGTTATCGGTGTTGCCACCGGCGACGCCGATCGACGACGGGAACACGAGGCCGGTCGCGTTGCCGCCGGCGGCGCCCATCAGCGCGCGGCCGCCCCACTGGATACCGAACTGGCGGACGAACGTCGACCGCGCCTCGACGATGCGCGCCTCGATCGTGATCTGCGGCGTCTGGGTGTCGAGGTCGAGCGCGAGCTGCGAGATCTGCTGCCGGTTTGCCGCGATGTCGCTGATGATCAGCGCGTTCGTGCGGCCGTCGACCTCGATCTTGCCCTTCGGCGACAGCATGCCCTCGAGCTTGGGCCGGAGCTCGTCGGCCGAGGCGTAGTTGAGCGTCACGATCTGGGGCTTCGGCATCTCCGACGCGGCAGCGGCGGCGCGGCGCGCGGCCTCCGCCTCGTCCTCGGCGTCGAGCTCCTTGCGCGGCGCGATCCGGTAGATGTTGCCCTCGCGGCGGTACCACAGCCCGTGCGATGCGAGGATGACCTCGAGCGCCTGATCCCACGGCACGCGCTTGAGCTTGACGGTCACCTTCGGATCGATCGCCTCGGGGATGACGACGCTGATGTTGCCGGTCTCCGAGATGATGCGGAGCAGGTCGTGCAGCGGCGCGTCCTTGAAGTCGAGGTCGACCGTGACGCCGTGATAGATGCGCCGGCCACGCGCCGACGACGACGGCACCTGCGAGACCGACTGCTGGGCGACCGGCGTCGACGCGGCGCCGAAGCCGCCGACGACACGCGGCCGGTGACGGGCCGGCGCGGTCCGCTGCGCGACGTCGTTCGCGGCGAACCGCCAGCGCACGGTCCCGCCGTCGCGCACGACGGTCGGGATCGCCGCCGACGCGAGCTCGGCGACGAGGCGCACGCGGTTCGGGTGGTGACGATCGCGGAACGTCGACACCTTCGTGACCGGGCTACCGAACCGGCTGACGTCGAGCGTGCGCTCGAGCCGCGGCGCGAGCTGCGCGTTGTCGACGAGCAGCTCGACGTGTCGCGCGCTGATCTCGCCGAGCTGAACCTTGGCGTCGCCGGCGATCGCGAGCTCGACGAGCCCGCTGTCGTGATCGCCCTCGAACTTCACGTTGCTCACCGTCGCCGCCTTCGCGGGCGCGGGGCGCGGTGCCCGGGTCGGTGCGCTCCGCGTCGGGACCTGCGCGACCTGCGCCTGGACCTTCTGGGCCTTGATGCGCGCGAGCTCCTGCTCCTCGTGGGCGCGCTGTGCGGCGAGCCGGGTGCGCCGGCCCTCCTCGCGGTCGGCCGCGTCCTTGGCCTGCGCGGCTGCAGTCGCAAGCCGGGTCGACTCGGCCTGCTGCTGCGCGACCGCCTTGCGGCGATCGGCGAGCTCGGCCTCGGCGCGCTTGCGCTGATCGGCGAGCCGGGCGACCTCGCGCCGCGCCGCCGCGACCTCGGCCGCGTCCGCCTTGCGCGTCTGCGCCGCGACGACCTCGGCCTGCGCCCTCGCCTCGGCCTTCGCCCGCGCGGCGAGCGCATCGGCCGCACGCTCGGCGGCCTCCCGCTTCGCGTTGAGCGCGGCGAGGCTCGCCTGGGCGTCATGCGTGGCGGCGATCGCCTTCTGCGCCGCGGCCTGGGCGATCTCGCGCTGGCGGTCGGCAGCCTGCTTGGCTGCCTTCGCGGCATGCGCCGCCTCGACGGCGGCCACTCGCTCGGCCTCGGCGCGCGCCCGCGCGGACTCGGCCACGCCGCGCCGCTTCGCCGCCTCGCTCGCCGCGGCTTCCGCCTCGCGGCGCTTCTTCGCGGCCTCGGTCGCCGCCAGCTCCGCCTCGTCGCGCCGGTGCGCGGCGTCACTCGCCGCCGCCTCGGCCTCGCTGCGCTTGCGCGCGGCATCGGTCGCCGCGGCGACCGCGGAGCTACGTTGCTGCTCGACGCTCGCGAGCGCCGTCTTCGTCTGCTCGAGATCGACGCGGGCGCGCGTCGCCGCCTGCTCGGCGGTGAGCCGGCGTGCATCCGCCTCGGCGGCCGCGCGGCGTGCGTTCGCGAGCCGCTCCTCGGCGCGCTTGGCCTCCACGGCGAACCGATCGCGCTCGGTCGCGGCGGAGCGATCACGCGCGGAGAGCGCGCGCTTCGCGGCGGCCTCCGCGGCGGAGCGCTCGGCATGCGCCTGCGCGACGGACTCGCGCGCGGCTGGAAAGTGATTGATGCGGCAACGCTCGAGGGCGACCGCGACCTCGCATTCGACGTCGTCATCGTGGGCAGCGGCGCGGGCGGCGGCGTCACCGCGGAAATCCTCGCGCAAGCCGG
>DAIRFU010000421.1:136-6333 GCA_036794935.1 Kofleriaceae bacterium
ATCTTCGCTCGCCCGAACGACACGGCGCAGTGCCTCGCCGACTCACGTGGGTACGGCGTGGAGCAGGGTCGTGCATGCCGTTGGTGCGCAGCAGCCTCCCGCCCGTGCACACCGGAGGGCATCTTCGCTCGCCCGAACGACACGGCGCAGTGCCTCGCCGACTCACGTGGGTACGATGTGGAGCCGGGCTCGTGCATACCGAACCACCACGCGTGCCTCGCGCCCACGTGGGCACGAGATGGCAACCGCTACGGCCCTTCACCTCGGCCTCGCACGCACCGAATCCGGTCGGTGCCGCTACCGCGCCGCGGCACGCCTCTTTACAGTCGCTGCCGATGCTGCCGAACCTCGCCGACGATGCGAAGCGCCTGTGTCAGGCGCTGCTGCGCATCGACACCACGAACCCACCTGGTAACGAGCGCGCGGCCGCGGAGCTGGTCGCCGGCGCGCTGCGCGAGGCCGGGCTCGAGCCGCAGCTGCTCGAGGCCGAGCCGCACCGCACGAACCTCGTCGTGCGCCACCGCGGCACCGGCGCGCGCCCGCCGCTCCTGCTCACCGCACACCTCGACGTCGTCGAGGCGGACCCGGCGAAGTGGCGGCGCCCGCCATTCTCGGGCGAGGAGCACGACGGCTGCCTGTGGGGGCGCGGCGCGATCGACATGAAGAACATGGCCGCGATGTGCACGGCGATTCTCCGGCGGCTCGCGGCCAATCGCGTGCAGCTGGATCGCGACATCATCTTCGCGGCGGTGGCCGACGAGGAGGCGGGCTGCGACCTCGGCTCGCGCTTCCTCGTCGAGCAGCATCGCTCGCTCGTCGAGGCCGAGTACGCGATCGGCGAGTCGGGCGGGTTCTCGCTCCACCTCGGCGAGTCGACGTTCTATCCGGTGCAGGTCGCCGAGAAGGGATTCTGCTGGATTCGCGCTCGCGTCACGAGCGAGCCCGGGCATGGCTCGATGCCGCGTCACGACAGCGTGGTGACGAAGCTCGGCGCGGCGCTGACCCGACTCGGCGAGGCGCACCTACCGATCCATCAGACGAAGTACGTGACCGACTTCCTCGACGCGCTGCGCGCACGCCAGCCGGCGGTGATCCAGCCGCTCGTCAAGCTACTCGCGCGACCGCACCTGCTCGCACGCGTCGCGCGGCTCGTGCCCGGCGCGTCGATCGCACGCAGCTTCTCGGCGCTGCTCAGCAACACGGCGGCGGCGACCGTCGTTCGCGCGGGCGCGAAGACGAACGTCATCCCGGGCGTCGCCGAGTTCGAGATCGACGGCCGCACGTTGCCGGGCCAGACCGACGCCGATCTGCTGCGCGAGCTGCGCGCGGTCCTCGGCGAGGAGGTCGAGCTCGAGGTGATGAAGTCGGCGCCGCCGATCGTCACCGAGCCGATCGAGTCGCCGGTGTTCGAGATCATCAAGCGGCAGGTCGAGGCGCGCGAGCCCGACGCGCAGGTCGTGCCGTACCTGATCCCGGGCTTCACCGACGCGAAGTACTTCACGCAGATGGGCGCTCGCTGGTACGGCTTCTCGCCGGTCAAGATCGAGAAGGGCTCGGGCATCCGGTTCGCGGACATGTTCCACGGGCACGACGAGCGCGTGCCGGTCGCCGGCCTCGCTTGGGGCGTCGAGGTGCTCGATGCGGTCGTGCGAGAGATCTGCGTCGAGCAGACGTCGAGCACATCGCGGACCTCGCCGACGAGCGCGCGCGTGTCGTAGCGCGGCGCGTTCGCCCGTGGTTGCGCGCCGCGTCCGCCGCACATTCGGGCCTTGGACGCGGGCGACGGACGTGATGGTGCGTGAGGCGCGTGATCTCGCGCGCGCGATCCGTGGCACGAGCCGCGCAAGCGCGGTTCTGAGCGTGCACGTGCTGCGCGGCCGCACGTGGCTGCAGGGATCGCGCAGCGAGTGCTTGCCGGAGCTAACCTCGCTCTGCGCGATGCGAGACTTCCGCGACTTCCTGCGCGTCGGGCCGCGCCGGCGCACTGACGGCAGCGGCGTCAGGACGTCACGCGCGCCATCTCGGTCGATGCGGCGGGCTCGGGCATCAGCCGCACGCGGCGCAGCGGCAGCAGGAACACCGGCGCGATGAGGCCGATCGTGACGCCGACCCAGACCGCGGTGCGGATCGTCGTCAGCTCGGCGAGCACACCGGCGAGCAGCGCGGTGATCGGCACGAGGCCGGCGGTGCACACGTGGACGGCCGCATTCGCGCGACCGAGCAGGTGCTTCGGCAACACGGTCTGGCGCAGCGTGACGGCCTGGATGATGAACGCGACCGAGAAGCAGTCGCTGATCAGCTGATGGCCGCCGAGCAGGAGCAGCACGGAGGCGTGCGAGCCCCGCGCGAGCGGGATCAACAGACCGCCCGCGAGGCTGATCACCGCACTCGCGATCAGGGTCGGACCGAGACCGATCCACGCGACGAGCCGGCGCGAGATCAGCGCACCGCCGAACGAGCCGATGCCGCCGACCGCGATGATGATGCCGAAGGTCAGCTCCGACAGGCCGAGCGTACGCAGGCAGAACAGCGTGTAGAGCGCGGTGAAGAAGCCGCCCGCGACCGACCAGACGATCAGCGCGAGCACGACGGCGCGCACGTACGGATGGCCGAACACCGCGCGCATGCCGTCGCGCAGATCGCGTCGCGACTGCCACGTGCTCGACTCCGCGGATGGCGCGGGCTGTGCCGGCGGCTCGGTGGCGCGGATGCGGCCGAGCCTCGCGGCCGACCACAGGTAGCTCGCGGCGTCGATCGCGACGGCGATCGGCGCACCGAGCGCGCCGATCAGGACGCCGGCACTGGCGGGGCCGGTGACCTCGGCGACGGCCTCGGTGGTCTCGAGCCGCGCGTTACCCTCGGCGAGCTGCCGGCGCTCGAGGAGCACCGGCAGGTACGCGACATCGGCGATCGTGAACAGCGCGGAGGCGGCACCGACAAGCGCGCCGACGACGACGAGGTGCCACATCGCGAGCGCGCCGAAGAGCCAGGCGACCGTGATCGACGCGACGACGGCGGCACGGAAGATGTCGGCGGCGATCAGGATGCGCCGCTTGCGGCTTCGGTCGACGACGCCACCCGCCACCAGCGCGAGCAGCACGCCGGGCGCGAGGTAGACGGACGACAGCACCGCGACGATGGTCTCGGACTCGCGCAGGGTCTGCACCGCGATGATCGGCAGCGCGGTGCGCGTGATCCGGGACCCGAACGCGCTGATCGCCTGGGCCGACCACAACCGCATGAAGTCGGCGTGGGCCCACAGGCCGGAGCGCGGCAACATCGCGAACAATGATGCCTGAATGCGCCGCCAGGGGCGGTCCGGAGCGCATCATGGATCGACGGGCCGAAGCCCGTTATCCTAGGGCCATGCGCTGGCCGGCAGTTGTTCTGGTCATGGTGCCAGCGTGCTATGCGCCGGCGGTACCGGCCGGTGCGCCTTGCGATGTCGATGTCGACAACTGCCCGGCCGGCCAGCGCTGCGAGCTGGCGACGGGCGGCGCGTTCTGCGTGGCGTCCCTGCAGAGTCCGGACGCCGCCACCGTTCCCGGTGATAGCGCGTCCTTGGATACCGCCCCCGGCTGCTACGGCGTCGGCATCCTCCACGACATGTGCGTGATGCCGGCACCGATGGCGGACCTCACGATCAGCGGCAACCGCACGATCAACACCGCGATGGTCGGCAGCCCGAACTGCGACGAGATCATCGCGCAGCCCGGCGGCGGTGCATCGCTGTGCCTCGTCGCCGCGCGTTCGATCACGATCGACGTGGCAGCGACCTTGATCGGCGTCGGGCCGAATCCACTGGTCTTGCTCGCGACCGACGCGATCACGGTCGACGGCACGCTCGACGTCGCGAGCCGACTCGGCTCGATGAGTCCGGGCGCCGGCGCCGACACCACGTGCGCGAGCGCCTCCGGCGGCAACGCGACCGCGACCGACGGCGCGGGCGGCGGTGGCGCGGGCGGCAGTTTCGGCGCGGCCGGCGGACGAGGTGGTTCGGGGCGGACGCCGGATTCGCCGACGCCGGGTGGCACCGCCGGCCCGGCGCAGGCGGCGAACACACTGCGCGGCGGCTGCGCCGGCGGCACGGGTGGCAAGGCCGACGGGGGCGGTGGTGACGGCGCGGCCGGTGCCGGTGGCGGCGCGATCTATCTGATCGCCGGCACGTCGCTGACGATCACCGGCGTCATCAACGCGTCGGGCTCGGGCGGCGGTCAGGGCACCGACGGAAACTTCGCGAGCGGCGGCGCCGGCGGCGGCGGCTCGGGCGGCATGATCGGACTGGACGCGCCGGCGATCACGTCGACCGGCGAGATCTTCGCGAACGGCGGCAGCGGCGGCGGCGGCGGCGGCGACGATCCGTCGCGGAACGGCACCCCCGGCAGGACGCCGACGGCCGCGGTGACGGCCGCGCCGGGCGGCGCCGGCGGGGGCGGCGGCGGCGGCGATGGCGGCAACGGCTCGGTCCTCACGAGCCCACCGACGGCCGGCGACAACGGGACCAACCCGTACTGCGGCGGAGGCGGAGGTGGAGGTGGCGCCGGCGTGATCCGCGTGTTCGGCGTCTCGGCGAGCTCGCTCGGTGGCGAGATCTCGCCGCCGCCTACCTGATCGAGCTCGTCATCGGGGCGATCAGAATGGAATGTCGTCGTCGGGACCGCCGCCGCCGCCACCCCCACCACCGCCGCCGTATCCGCCGAAGTCAGCGTCCCCCATCGGGGGCGGGCCGTCATCACGCTCGGCCTTGCCCGAGCCGCCCTCGCGACCACCGCCACCGAGGAACTGGACGTCGTTCGCGATGATCTCGGTGATGTAGCGCTTGTTGCCGTCCTTGTCGTCGTACGTGCGCGTCTGGATCCGGCCCTCGATATAGACCTGGCGGCCCTTCGCCAGGTACTTCGAGCAGACCTCGGCGCGCTTGCCCCACACGACGATGCGATGCCACTCGGTGCGCTCCTGGCGCTGCCCGTTCTTGTCGTTCCAGCTCTCGCTGGTCGCGACGCGCATCTCGCAGACGCCTTGCCCGCTCGGCGTGTACCGCATATCGGGATCCGCGCCGAGACGACCTACCAGAATGACTTTGTTGACTCCGCCAGCCATGTTGCTTTCCAGTCCGGAACGACTCCGCTCCGTGTGTGTCCGTTGAGGCCTGGCTTTAGCACGGTGCTATGACACCGTCGACGACCCCGGTGCTACAACCCGGCCCGATGTTTCGCCAGTTGCGCGTCGCCGTGGTCGTCCCGGCCTTCAACGAAGCTGCCAAGATCGCCGCGACGGTCGCCACGATCCCCGACTACATCGACGACGTGTTCGTGATCGACGACGCATCGACCGATGGCACCGGTGCCATCGCGGGGACCGCGCGCACCGCGGCGGTTCACGTCATTCGCCACGACGCGAACCGCGGCGTCGGCGGCGCGATCGCGACCGGCTATCGCCACGCGCTCACCGCGGGTGCGGATGTCGCGGTCGTGATGGCGGGCGACGGCCAGATGGATCCCGCGGACCTGCCCGCGCTGCTCGGTCCGCTCGCCGCCGGCGACGCCGACTACGTCAAGGGCAACCGGTTCAAGCACCCCGAGATCTGGTCGGCGATGCCGACGTCGCGGATCGTCGGCAACGTGCTGCTGTCGGCGGCGACGCGGCTGACCAGCGGATACACCCACGTGTTCGACTCGCAGTGCGGCTACACCGCGATCCACCGCCGCGCACTCGAGGCGATCGATCTCGACGTGCTGTGGGCGCGCTATGGCTATCCCAACGATCTGCTGTCGCGCCTCTACGTCGCGGGCGTGCGCGTGATCGACGTGCCCGTGCGACCGATCTACGGCGCGCACTGGCGGAGTGGCATCCATCTCGGGACCGCACTGCATCCGCTGCCGTGGGTGCTGCTGCGCTCGTGGGGCACGCGGCTCGCGGCGCAGGCGCGCAAGCGGGCGCGCGGCTAGTGCGCGTCGGCGTCGTCACGACGTCGTACCCACGCCGGCCGGGCGATCCCGCCGGCAGCTTCGTCGCCGCGCACGTCGCGGCGATGCGCGCACTCGGCCACGACGTCGACGTGATCGGCGCGCACGAGATCGGCAGCTCGCTGTTCACCGGCCACGGCGCGCCCGAGCAACTCGAGCGCGGCCGCGGCTACCTGCGCGGCGCGCTGTTCGCCGCGCGGCTCGGCGCCGCGATCACGCGACGCGTGCGCG
>DAIRFU010000422.1:0-6325 GCA_036794935.1 Kofleriaceae bacterium
CTGGCGCTCTCGACGATGGTAGCATGCGCGCGTGTCGGACCTCTTCGATCGCGCGGATAAGTTCTTCAGCGAGCTCCAGACCGACATCTGTCGCGTGCTCGCCGACGCCGATGGCGCCCGCGAGTTCGGCGCCGATGCCTGGCAGCGGCCGGGAGGGGGCGGTGGGGTGGCGCGCGTGCTCGAAGGGGGGGCGCTGTTCGAGAAGGCGGGGGTCAACTGGTCCAACGTCGATGGGGAGCTGCCGGACGAGCTGGCCGACCACATGCCGGGAACCGGGCGGCAGTTCCGCGCGAGCGGCATCTCACTCGTGCTCCATCCGAGCTCGCCGATGGTGCCGACCACGCATGCGAATTTCCGCTGTATCGAAAAGGGCGACACCGTGTGGTTCGGCGGCGGCGCCGACCTGACGCCCTACTACTTCTTTCGCGAGGACGCGGTGCACTTCCACCAGACGCTCGCGGTGGTGTGCGATCGCCACGAACCGGTCGGCGACTACGACCGCTTCAAGACGTGGTGTGACGAGTACTTCATGCTCCCCCATCGGGGCGAGATGCGCGGCGTCGGCGGCATCTTCTTCGACTATCTGGGCGCCAAGGGCGAGCACCCCGCCGAGGACATCTTCGCGTTCGTGCAGGGGCTCGGCCGCGCGTTCACCGACGCGTACGTGCCGATCGCGCAGCGCCGGCAGACCGCGACCTACGGCGACACCGAGCGAACCTGGCAGCTGCGCCGGCGCGGCCGCTACGTCGAGTTCAACTTGATCTACGACCGGGGCACGCTCTTCGGGCTCAAGACCAACGGCCGGATCGAATCGATCTTGATGTCGCTGCCCCCGCTGGTGCGCTGGGACTACGACGTGATGCCCCAGCCGGGATCGCCCGAAGCCGAGCTCGTGTCGCACCTGCGCCCGATCGACTGGCTCGGCCGCGCCGCGACCTAGCGCGCCGCGTTTCCTGGCGCCCCTCCGAGATCGGCTGTGTGTCAGACCGGTCGTGTAGGGTCCGTTGCGTTCACGGGAGTACAAGGCTAGTAGGTTCGTCTTGACGACCCCCTACCCGTAGCGTAAGGAAATATCATGGCCAAGAAGCAGACTCGGCGCAGCATCAGTGTGAGCCGCACCACCTACGAGCGGCTAAAGGCGTTCTGCGAGTCCAACAACATCTCGATGAGCCAGTTCGTCGAGACCCGCGTCGGCGACTTTCTCGGGCAGGACGTGGTGGTGACCGATGTGCCCGTTCGGCCGGCCCTGGCCGCGCTGCCGACCCGGCCGAGCCAGCCGGTCCCGGCCAAGCCCGCACTGCCGATGCGCACCGAGACCAGCGCGCCGCGCCCCGTGATGCCGCAGCCGGTTCCGATGACGTCGGCCGCCGCCCGCTACGCGGTCGAGCCCCCGCCGCCGGTGATCAAGCCGAAGCAAGAGCAGCCCGCGCCCAAGCCGGCCGAGAAGCGTCCGGATCAGATCTTCACGTTCTGAAGCGCGCGAGCACCCGCGGGGCGTGTTTCGCTCCTGATGCGGTGCAACACACCTTCGCAGCTGCATCCTGAGCGCGTGGAATTCCGATCGACTAGGTTCGGTTGGTGCACACCATGTTCAGGTCTCTTCCGGCCATCGTCATCGGCGTCGCCCTCGCGACCGCCTGTTCCAAGAAGCACGACAACCAGGCGGCATCGGGGAGCGCCACCGCGACCGCCGAGGGTAGCGGCAGTGCCGGCTCCGGTTCGGCCGCGGCAACCGGATCGGCGACCGCCGGCAGCGGCTCGGACACGGCGGCGATCCCGTCGTACACGCCTGCCGCCGACGTGCCGGAGCCGATCCGTGCCGCGGTCACGGCGGCCGATCGCAGCGAGGACGACAAGAAGCTCGACGCGGGACGCAAGCCGGCCGAGGTGCTCGCGTTCTTCAAGCTCGCACCCGGCCAGAAGATCGGTGAGCTGTTCGCGGGGGGCGGCTACACGACCGAGCTGATGGCGCGCGTCGTCGGCGACAAGGGGACCGTGTACGCGCAGAACACGAAGGAGGTCCTCGATCGGTTCGCGCGCGGCCCGTGGGAGGCGCGCGCCGCCAAGCCGGTGATGGCGCACGTCGTCGGTGTCGAGCGGCCGACCGACGATCCGTTCCCGCCCGAGGCCAAGGACCTCGATGCGGTGATCACGATCCTCAACTATCACGACTTCGTGTGGCAGAAGGCCGACCGCAAGAAGATGAACAAGAAGATCTTCGCCGCGCTCAAGAAGGGTGGCGTGTACGGGATCGTCGATCACAGCGCCGCCGCCGGCTCGGGCACGCGCGACGTCGAGACCCTGCACCGCATCGACGAGGACGAGGTGAAGAAAGAGGTGCTCGCAGCCGGGTTCAAGCTCGACGGTGAGAGCGACGTGTTGCGCAACCCGGCGGACACCCGGGACTGGAACAGCTCGCCGAAAGCGGCCGGTGACAAGCGCGGTACGAGCGATCGATTCACGCTGCGCTTCGTGAAGCCGTGACAAGCCGGGAGCGCTAGACTGCACCATGGCTGTACGCGCTCGCCTCCGACTCGGCAGGGCGCTTCAGCATCGCAACTACCGGCTGTTCTTTTTCGGTCAGGGGATCTCTCTGATCGGGACCTGGCTGACCCGGTTCGCGACCGTGTGGATGGTCTATCGCCTGACCCACTCGGGCGCGCTGCTCGGCCTCGTCGCGTTCTTCGGCCAGGCGCCGAGCTCGGTGATCGCGCCCCTCGCGGGCGTGCTCGTCGATCGCTGGGACCGCCACCGCGTGATCGTGGTGACGCAGATCGCCGCGCTGCTGCAGTCGGCGGCGCTCGCGTTCTTCGCGTTCACCGGTCTCATGACGGTGTGGCACCTGATGGCGCTCGGCGCCGTGCAGGCCGTGATCAACGCGTTCGACATGCCGGCGCGTCAGTCGTTCCTCGGGCAGATGGTCGAGGACCGGGCGGACCTGCCAAACGCGATCGCGCTCAACTCGTCGATGGTCAACGGCGCAAGGCTCGTCGGTCCTGCGGTCGCGGCTGCGCTGGTCGCGCTGTTCGGCGAGGCGTGGTGCTTCGCGATCGACTCGATCAGCTACGTCGCGGTGATCGCGTCGTTGCTCGCGATGCGGGTCCCCAAGCGGGTGGTGGCTCCGCGTGCCGGCCACGTCTGGCGCGAGATGAAGGAGGGCTGGCACTACGTCGCGAAGGCGCCGCTCGTGCGTGCGGTGCTGCTCCTGCTCGCGGTGACGAGCGTGCTCGGCGGCTCGTACTCGACGCTGCTGCCGATGGTCGCCGGCTCGACGCTGGGCGGTGGCCCGAACACGCTCGGCATCTTGATGGGCGCGGCGGGGCTCGGCGCGCTCGTCGGCGCGCTGTACCTGGCGAGCCGGAGCAGCGTGGTCGGGCTCGGCGGCGTGATCGGACGCGCGACGCTCGCGCTCGGCGGGGCGCTGATCGTGCTCCGGTTCACGACGAACGTGTGGACGGCGGCGCCTCTGCTGTTCATCACCGGCCTTGGCTGGATGGTGCAGCTCGCGTCGACGAACACGATCATCCAGACGATCGTCGACACGAACAAGCTCGGCCGGGTGATGAGCCTCTACGCGGTCGCGTTCTTCGCCGGCATGCCGGTCGGCGCGCTGCTCGAGGGCTGGCTCGCCGATCACCTGGGGCCGATGAACACGTTCGCCTGCGCGGGGATCGCGGTCACCTGCGCCGGGCTTGCCTACATGCGGGCGTTGCCCGCACTCCGGCTGGCCTCGCGCTCGCTCTACGAACGGCTGGGCCTGATCCCGACCCCGACCGCGTCGCTGGCCGAAAAATAGGACGGGCCCGGCTTTCGCCAGGCCCGTTTGCTCAACGTACCAGGACCTTCGGTGAGGCCCTGGGTCCGGGAGGCTTACGAACGAACCTCCTGCGAGCGGGTACAGTGACGTTTCATGTTCTTTCTTCCTCCCCTGGCATGTAGCCAGAACCTGATGGCACGGCCCGCCAGCAAGATTGCAGCGGCTCCCGGCATCAGGCCTCTATAATGGGCACTACGGCCCGTCTCGAGGCCCACAGCTCGCGGTGTCCAAATGGCCATCGCTTGTGTACTCGACGGCCAGAACCGGCCGCACTTTCAGTCTAGGACAACTCGGGATCCAGCGCCAGCATCGGGATCAAACTTCGTGCTAAGAGGCGCGACGTGACCACCCGGCCGAGCAAGCAGCTGGATACGTTCCCGAACCCGCGGCCCGGGCGCGACTATCACATCGCGTTCGAGTGCCCGGAGTTCACCTGCCTCTGCCCGATCACCGGCCAGCCGGATTTCGCCACGATCTCCATCGACTACGTCCCCCAGGAGCTGTGTGTCGAGCTCAAGAGTCTCAAGCTCTACCTGTGGAGCTACCGGGACGAGGGCGCCTTTCACGAGGCGGTGACGAACCAGATCTACGACGACCTCGTACGTACGATCGCGCCGAGATCGATCACGGTGACCGGCAAATTCTGGATGCGCGGCGGGATCACGACGACCGTCACCGTGACGCATTGATCTGACGAGCGAGCCCCGTACGAGCCGTTGTTATCAACGAGAGACGTACGGCTGGACGATGAGCGCGAGCGTGGCGACGAGCGTCGCGAGCAGGACCACGACGAAAGGGGCGAGCCAGCGCGCACCTGCGTGCGTGTGGAGGTCGGGGGTATGGGTGATTGCAGTCATGCTCCGAAGTAGTTGCATCGCGTACGCCAATGACACTGCGATCGCAGCTCAGCCGAGCAACAGCTGGTGATCACCGAGCGTCTTCTCGGTGAACGCGGCCTCGCTGAACGCGAGGTACAGGAGCCAGGTGCGCACGAATGGCGTATCGAACCCGAGCGCGCGCACGGCCGGCAGCGCGGCGAGGAACCGTTCGCGCCAGGCGCGCAGGGTCTGCGCGTACGACGGCCCGATGTCGTCGACCTGGAGGATCGATAGCGGTGCACACGCGGCGCGAATCGCGCCGAGCGATGGGATCAGCGTGCCGGGGAAGATGTACGTCTGCATCCAGTCGACGCCGCGCCGGTACGCGGCGAACCGCTCGTCGGGCATCGTGATCGTCTGCACTGCGACCCGCCCACCGGGCGCGAGCACGCGCGCGCACGTCGCGAAGAATTGCGGCAGCCGCTCGAGGCCTACCTGCTCGAGCATCTCGATCGAGACGATTTTATCGAACCCCCGCCTCTTATCGAACCCCCGCCTCTTATCGAACCCCCGCCTCTGGTCGAACGGGCAGGTCACATCGCGATAGTCGCGGTACTCGATCGCGACCCGGTCGGCGAGGCCGGCGGCGGCGACGCGCGCGGACGCGAGCTCGTGCTGTTCGCGCGACACCGTGATCGCGGTGACCCGGCAGCCCCGCGTGCGCGCGGCGTGGATGGCCATGCCGCCCCAGCCGCAGCCGATCTCGAGCAGGTGGTCGCTCGGCGACAGCGCGAGCAAGTCACACAGCCGATCGAGCTTCGCGCGCTGGGCCTCGGCGAGCGTGAGCGATGGATCGGTCCAGATCGCGCACGAGTACGCGAGCGTGTCCTCGTCGAGGAACAGCCGGTAGAACCGGTTGCCGAGATCGTAGTGGGCGCGCACGTTGCGCTCGCTGCCGGTCCGCGTGTTGGCGGCGAGGCGATGACGCAGCCGGGCCGGTAGCCGTGCCACGCGCGTGAGCGGTGACTCGATGCCGCGCGCCGCGGTCGCGCGCAAGAACGCGCGCGTCGCACCGACGAGGTCCTCGGACGACCACTCGCCCGCGACGAACGCCTCGCCCGCGCCGAGCTCGCCGCGCAGCAGCAGCCGCGCGAACAGCCGGTCGTCGTGGACGCGCACCCGCGCATCCGGGGTGCCGGCGCCGATCGAGACCATCTCGCCGGACGGCAGCTCGAGCTCGATGCAGCCGGCCCGCCAGGCGGCGCGCAGCCGGCCGAGCGCGAGCCAGCGCACGGCGCGCGCGGCCGGTGCGCCGAGCCGCGGCACGGAAGCGATCAATGGATGTGCGATGTCGCCAGCCACCCGGTGCACACGTTACTGCAAGTGGCGGTACGAACGAGAGCGCCGGGCAGATCGGCTACTCGGCGAGCGGCCGGTGATCGCGGCCGGGCCGGCGGTACGGGACGCCAGCGAGCCGCAGCTTGAGTGCCTGGAGGTGGATGAGGCCGATCACCTGCGCCGACATCCACGGGTAGCGCAGGGCCGCGGCGAGCAGCGTGCGGTCGGACAGCGCGACTCGCGCGCTGGTGAGTCGAGCCGTCAACAGCCGGCCGCCGCGCGCGCCCGCATCGGCGTGGTGCGTGCGGACCGGCGCGTCGCGTGCGTCTGGCTCGCCGCGCTGGACGTGCAT
>DAIRFU010000423.1:0-6321 GCA_036794935.1 Kofleriaceae bacterium
GTCCGTCGCGAAGATCGACGGCGAGTCGCCGAAGGCGCGCTCCATCGAGGCGAAGACCAGCGACGCGATCGACACCACCACCGACACCGGCGCGAGCGTCGAGGTCGTGATCGACGACGGCACGGTGGCCGCTCCGTCGCTCGCCGAGGGTAGCCAGCGGATGCGAGCGGCCGTCGCCGCCGATGCGTCGGGCGCCGAGGCGAACACGGCCGATGCGTCGGACGCCGAGGCGAGCAGCACCGATGCGCGGGGCGCCGAGGCGAGCAGCACCGATGCGCGGGGCGCCGAGGCGAGCAGCACCGATGCGCGCGGTGCCGAGGCGAACACCGACGCAACCAGCGATACGACCGTGGCGACGAGCGCCGGCGCGATGACCGCGGCTGCGATGCCTGCCGATGCAAGCACCGGCGGCGAGACCCGCACCGATGGCGTCGAGCACGGTGCCGGGGTATGGCAGCCGACGATGCCGCCGCTCGCGGTGACGCCGAGCATGCCGTGGCGCCGGCCGAACCTGCCCGTGTCGACTGCGTACGTGGTGCCGACGCTCGTGATCGACGACGCCGATCCGGACAGCGCGGATCGCGAGCGCGAGGCGCGGAGCGCGAAGGAGCCGCACCGGCTCTCGTTTCTGCCGCCGATCCTGCTCGATCGCGAGGATCGCTCGGCGCGCCAGGGCGGGCTCACCCTTGCGGTGATCATCCTCCTGATCGCGGCGACGCTGACGCTCAGCTACCTGATGCGCCGGCCGAGCCCGAGCGGCGATGGCGTGACCATGCTCGACACGTCGTCGATGGTCGCGTAGATCCTCGCCGATGTCCGAAGCCGAGCTCGGTGTCGTCCTCAAGACGACGCCGCTGCGCGAGTCCGATCTGCTCGTCGTGCTGTACACGGCGACACACGGCCGCATCTCTGCGGTCGCGCGCGGTGCGCGCAAGTCGCAGCGCCGGTTCGCGGGCGCGCTCCAGCTGCTCGTGCTCGGCAGGTATCAGCTGGGCCGGCGGCCACGCGGCGAGCTGTGGGGACTCGAGGCTGCCGAGGTCGAGCGCGAGTGGACAGCGCTCGCGGCCGACGTGTTCGCGGTCGCGCACGCGAGCTACGTCGCCGAGCTGGTCGCCGCGCTGCTGCCGGCCGAGGCGCCGGATCCGCACGTGCTCGACGTCATGGTCGCGCTGTGGGAGAGCCTCGCCGAGGCTGGCCCGTCCCCGGGCGCGCTGCGCGCCGTCGAGCTCGCGCTGCTCGATCTCGCCGGGCACCGGCCGGCGCTCGACGCGTGCGCGGCGTGCGGCGCGACCGCGATCGCCTCGGGTGCGGTGTTCGACCCGACCCGTGGCGGCGCGATCTGCAGGCGGTGTGCGGCGACCAGCCGCGGCGCGAACATCCGGCCGATCGATGCCGGCACGCTGGCGTACCTGCAGGCCGTGGCGGCGGCGGGCTCCCCCGCGGCGGCGCGCGCGCTGGACGTCGATCCGGCCATCGCCCCGGCGGAGCGTGCCGCCGGGCGCGACGCGATGATCGCGATGGTGCTCTCGCTCGTCGGCAAACCACTCAAGTCGCTCGAGTACATCGCGAAGCTCGGCGCCGCGGGCCGGCGGCCGTAGTATCTTCAGCGCATGGGTAACCGGCGGCTCGCGCTCCTGGTGGGGGCATCGCTCTGCTGTTCACATCTGGTGCTGGCGCAGCCGGCAGATGGCGAGATCGAGATGGAGGGCGACACGGTCGCGCCCGACGATGCGCCGGCCGATCCGCAGCCGACCGACGCGCCCGCGGATCAGCCGACCGACGCACCGGCCGAGCCTGCGGATTCGCAACCCGATCAGGGCGCCCAGCCGGCCGAGCCCGCGGTCGTGAAGGATCCGAAGGTCGCGAAGAAGTGGCAGCGCGCGGGCGACATCCTGATCCGCAAGGGCGACTACCTGACGCGCAAGGGCAAGACGGACGACGCGACCCAGCAGTACAACCTGGCGGTCACCGCGTACCAGCACGCGGTCGCCGCGAGCGACGACGTCAGCCTCAACTACTACCTCGCGCTCGCCGAGGACAAGGCAGGGCTCGCGACCGCGGCGCTCGCACACGTCAAGCTCGCGGTCGCGGCGGAGGGCATCAAGCCCTATCTCCAGAAGAAGGCGCAGAAGCTGCTCGACGAGGTGTCGATGAAGGTCGGCATCGTCAAGCTCACCATCACCCCCGACGGCACGCAGGTGATGATCGAGGGCAAGGATGTCGGCGTGTCGCCGCTCGCCGAGTCGCTCGTCCTGATGCCAGGCACGCACGGCGTGACGCTCACCGCGGTTGGCTTTCAGCCCAAGGAGCTCGAGCTCAAGGTCGAGGCGGGCTCCGAGAGCGAGCGCACGATCGAGCTCGAGCCGGTGCCGGTCGTGGCCACGCCGCTGCCGGTCGTCGAGCGGGAGCTACCGCCGGCACCGCCGCCAGCCGGGCCGAGCAAGTTGCCGCTGTACATCGGCGGCGGCGCGACCATCGGGCTCGCGGTGGCCGCGACGATCACCGGCATCATGGCGGTCGGCAAGCACAGCACCTACACCGACGCGGCGTCGTCACCGACCCAGCGCGCCGACGCGCAGTCGAGCGGCAAGACGCTCGCGCACATCACCGATGCCTGCATCGTCGGCGCGGTCGGCGCCGCCGCTTTCACGGTGTACTGGTATCAGTTCAAGTATCGGCCCCAGGCGCGCGCGATCACCGAGCAGCCGCCGCAAGCCAAGGTCGACGTGGTGCCGTGGGTCCAACCCCAAGCAGGCGGCCTCACGGTCGCCGGATCGTTCTGAGCGAGGTCAGCATGGCGAGCCCCGGATATCCACAGATGGGACAGATGCCGCCGATGGGGGGACCGCCGATGGGCGGCCCGCCGATGGGCAGACCACCGCAGGGAGGTCCGCCGCCGGGCGGGCAGCGGCCGATGCGGCGCGGCGTATCGAAGGCCGTGCCGATCGTCGTATCGGCCGGCCTCGCGGTCGGCGTGTTCTGCGGTCTTCTGTTCGGCGTCGGCAAGGGCTCCGAGGCGGTCGCCGCGGCACCCGCCAAGGGCAGCAACGCCAAGCCCGCCGGCGACGCGACGAAGCCGGGCGCCGGTGCGGCTCCGGCCGGCCTCGGCGCCGCCAAACCGTCGACGCCGACCGCGGGTTCGGCAGCGGGCTCCGGCTCGGCGGTCGCCGCGGCGGGCTCGGCGGCGCCCGCGGCAGGCTCGGGGTCGGCGGCCGCTGGATCGGCCACGCCAACGGTCGTCGCGCCGACGACGATCAAGCTGACCGTCACGCTCAAGCCCGCGGAGGCGATGGAGAAGGCGAAGCTCTACATCGACGGCAAGGTCGTCGAGGGCATGACCGCCGAGCTGCCCGTCGACACGAAGTCGGTGAAGGTCAACGTCAGGGCGAGCGGCTACCACAGCGTCTCGAAGACGATCGATCTGAGCGCCGGGCAGGACCTGACGGTCGAGTTCGAGACGGCCCGGCGCCAGAATGTCGTCCGGCCCCCGAAGCGCCCGGACCGGCCGCCGAGCGGTGGCGGCGGGCTGATCGATATCTAGCCCTTGACCGCGCCGGCGGTGAGACCGCCGACCAGGTACTTCTGGAGCACGTAGAACGCGACCATCACCGGGATACTGGTGACGACCGCGCCGGCCGCGAACAGGCCCCAGTCGGCGGAGAACTGTCCGACGCTCGACTGGATCAGGACGGGTAGCGTGTACTTCGACTCGTCCGTCATGAACATGAACGCCATGATGAATTCGTTCCACGCGGTCATGAACGAGAACAGCGCGGTGACCGCGATGCCGGGGCGTGCGAGCGGCAAGATGATCTTGCGAAAGATCATCCACGTCGAGGCGCCGTCGATGCGCGCGGCCTCCTCGAGCTCGCGCGGCAGCGTGTCGAAGTAGCCCTTGAGCGTCCACACGCAGAACGGGATCGCGGTCGTCGAGTAGACGAGCACGAGGCCGACGAGCGAGTTGAGCAGCCCGAGCTTGTCGAGGATGACGTACAGCGGCAGGAGCAGCAGCGTCGCCGGGAACATCTGGACGACGAGGAACGTGGTCAGCCCCGCCTTGCGGCCAGGAAAGCGGAAGCGCGACAGCGCGTAGGCCGCGGTGCACGACACCACGACGCCGACGACGGTCGTCGACAGCGCGACGATCAGCGAGTTCATCGCATCGCGGAGGAACAACAGCTCGCCGTGGCCGCCGCGCGCGCCGAACAGATCGGCGAAGTGATCGGTGGTGAGCGCGTGCGGCAGCGGCGACGCGGACAGCGCGAAGTGCCGGCCGGGCTCGAACGCCTTCTTGCAGACGAGCAGTACCGGGTAGAGGACGATCGCGACGAGCACGATCATCGCGAGGTGGATCAGCACCATCGTCGCGAGGCGAGGCCGGCGGGTCATGCGTCCTCCTTGCGGCGCACGATGCGGGTACCGAACACGGTCCAGAGCAGCAGGATGAGGAAGATGATCGTGCCGTACGCCGCTGCCATGCCGTAGCGCTCGCCGCGCTCGAACGCCCAGCGATACGCGTCCGTGACGAGGATGTTCGTCGAGTTCCCCGGCTTGCCGGCCGACACCAGGTAGATGACGTTGAACATGTTGAACGTCCAGATCGACCCGAGCGCGACGGCCGGGCCGAGGGCAGGGCGCAGGTGCGGCAGCGTGATGTGACGAAACCGCTGCCACGCGCTCGCGCCGTCGACCGACGCGGCCTCGTAGAGCTCGCGCGGGATCGTCTCCAGCGCACCGAGCGCGACGACCATCATGAACGGGAAGCCGAGCCAGGTGTTCGTCACGACGTTCGCCGAGAACGCGGTCGCCCACGACGAGAACCACGACACGCCCGAGAGCCCGACCTCGTGGAGCAGCGAGTTGATCGCACCGTACTCGCCGTTGAACATGCCCTTCCACATCAGCGCGGTGATGTAGTTCGGGATCGCCCACGGCAGGATCAGCAGCATGCGGAACGCGCCGCGCCCGAAGATCCACTTGCGCGACAGCGCGAGCGCGAGCGCGACGCCGATCGAGACGTGCAGCGCGATGTTCGCGGCGGTCCACAGCACCGTCACGCCGAGGATGAACCAGAAGTTCAGCGGGTCATCGAGCGCGCGGCCGCCGCCCGACAGGATCTCCACGAAGTTATCGAGGCCGACGAACGTCCACGATCCGGCGTGGTGATCGTAGAACCCGATCAGGATGCCGATCGCGAACGGCGCGGCGACGAGCACGGCCATCGCGGCGCCGGCCGGGGCGAGGAACGACAGCGCGCTGCGGTTGCGCGAGAGGCCGGCCGCGAGCCGGTCGGTGAGCTGGACGCGCTGCGCGAGCGCGACCCCGGCGCCGAGCAGCAGGATCGCGGTCGTCGCGGTCCACGCGTGCCAGAGCATCGTCGGGACCGCGAGCGTCGAGACGCCGGCGAACATCCCGATGGAGGCCGCGCGGCGGCCGATCAGCGCGCCCGCGGCGGCGATCGCCGCGCCGAGGCCGAGCACGCCGATCATGACGAGGAACGGGTAGGGCGCCGGGCGTGCCGGCGACGTGATCGCGATCGCGATCGCGCACGAGGTCTGGCCCGCGTGCGCACAGGCCGGCACGGCCGCGAGCGCGCGTCCGCTGCCGTCGTGCATCAGCTCGGCGAGCTCGCCGCGGCGGAGCTGCTCGAAGCGCGCGGCGGCGTCGTAGAACAGCTTGTCCCGCAGGGACGCGTCGGCATGCGCTGGATCGTCCGCCGACGGGCCGCCGAGGTGGCGCCAGGTCCCGCCGGGCGCGTCGAGGATCGTGCGGTGGCGCAGATACGGGTGCTTCTTCGACGGCGCCGCCGGGCTGATCAGCGCGGCGGTCACGGTCGGCAGCGCGGCGCGGCCCTCGGTCAGCGCGTGTGCGGAGCGGCGCGCGAGATCGATCTGCCGCGCGGCGAGCTCGGTGTTGCGCACGGCGACGAACGCGACCGTCGCGATCACGATCGCGGCCGCGGCGACGACCGCGAACTCGCGCAGCCGGCGACCCAGCACGGGCACGCGCGTGACGGAGGCCTTGGTCATCGCTGCACGTAGCCCTGGACCTCGCGCTCGACCGCGAGCAGCTGCGTGCCCGGATCGCTGCGGCCCGCGAGCACCTCACCGAGCGCGTTCTGGTACGGCGTCCACACCATGCGCATCGCGGGCACCTTCGGCATCGGTACGGTGTGCTCGAGCTGCGCGCGGAACGTCGCGAGCGCCGGATCGCGGGCGACCTCGGGATCGGCGTAGGCCGCCGGGTTCGCGACCACCTGTCGCGCGTCGCGCGCGCGCACGATCGCCGCTGCGTCGCCGGTCAGCGCGTCCATGACCGCGA
>DAIRFU010000424.1:0-6304 GCA_036794935.1 Kofleriaceae bacterium
GACCGAGCGACGACGACAGGAACACGCAGACCGATCGCACGTGCGTAACGTACTATGCCGAGCCGTGGACCTGATCTGGCACGTGCGCACATTCGCGGAGCTGACGGTCGGCGAGCTGTACGCGATCATGGCGCTGCGCGAGCGCGTGTTCGTCGTCGAGCAAGCGTGCGCGTACCTCGACGCCGATGGGCTCGATCCCGCGAGCCGTCACTTGTGGGCGGAGCGCGACGGCGCGATCGCGGCGTACCTGCGCATCGTGCCGGCCGGCGTGAAGTTTCCCGAGCTCAGCCTCGGCCGGGTGATCACGGCTCCCGAGGCGCGCGGCACCGGGCTCGGCCGCGAGCTGATGAAGCGCGGGATCGCCGCGGCGGGCGGCGTGTCGATCCGCATCGGCGCGCAGGCGCACCTCGAGAAGTTCTACGGCGAGCTCGGGTTTGTCCGTGCGTCCGACGTCTACGACGAGGATGGCATCCCGCACATCGAGATGCTCAAACGTGCTTAGGCCCGGGTCGCCCTGAACGCCGCGCAGCCGAGCAGACCGACCGCGACGATCGCGAGCCCACCGGCCTCGCGGCCGACCTCGACGGCTCCGCCTTTCTCGCTCATCTTCAGCCACAGATCGCTGAGATGGATGACGCCGAGCACCTGGCTGGCCAGGTACCCGCCCCACGCCGCCGCGACCAGGCCGATCGCGACCGCCGGGATCACCAGCACCCGCCGCGCGGGCAAGAGGCCCACCGCCAGTCCGCCGGCTCCATAGATGAGGATCCAGCGCACCGGGTCGGGGTCGTTGACCTGGAGCCCGACGGAGACCGCGAACAGGACTGCCAGCGTCCAACAGATGGCGACGAACCACCGCGGTACCGGCTTCATGCGGTGACCATAACGCAGCGAGCGCCACATTGCAGAAGGCCTGCGCACATGCTTGGATGCGCCCCATGCGCATGATCCTCGTCGGTCCTCCGGGAGCTGGTAAGGGCACGCAGGCGGCACGCCTGGTCGCACAGTTTCGGATCCCTCACATCTCCAGCGGTGACATGTTGCGCGCCGCCGTCAAGGAGGGCACGCCGCTCGGCCTCGAGGCCGACCGCTACATGAAGGCGGGCCAGCTCGTGCCCGACGAGGTCGTGATCGGGATGATCCTGGAGCGGATCGCCAAGCCGGACTGCATGGCGGGGTTCATGCTCGACGGCTTCCCGCGCACGCGGCCGCAGGCGGAGGCGCTCGATCGCGCGATGGCGAACGCGTCGGTCACTCTCGATTCGGTCGTGCTGATCGAGGTCCCCGACGAGCTGATCGTCGACCGCATCACGGGCCGGCGCAGCGATCCGGCCACCGGCCGCATCTTCCACATCAAGTTCGATCCGCCTCCCGCGGGGCTCGAGGTCGTCCAGCGCAAGGACGACACCATCGAGGCGGTGACGACGCGCCTCGGCAAGTATCACTCCGAGACCGCGCCGATCATCCCGTACTATCTCGACAAGGGCATCCTGAAGCGCGTCGACGGTGTCGGCGACCCGGATATCGTGACCGAGCGGATCAAAGCAGTGATGAGCTCGTAATGGCAGGCTTCGACCACAAGACGATCGATCAGAAGTGGCAGCAGTACTGGGAGCGCGAGCAGACGTTCGCGACCCCGACGGACCGCACCCGGCCGAAGTACTACGTGCTCGACATGTTCCCGTACCCGTCGGGGGACGGCCTCCACGTCGGCCATCCCAAGGGCTATACGGCGACCGATGTCGTCGCGCGCGCGAAGCGGATGATGGGCCACAACGTGCTGCGCGTGATGGGCTGGGACAGCTTCGGGCTGCCGGCCGAGCGCCGCGCCGAGCGCACGGGCGAGCACCCGAGCGTGATCACGAAGCGCAACATCGCCACGTTCAAGAGCCAGCTCCAGAAGCTCGGCCTGTCGTACGACTGGTCGCGCGAGCTCGCGACGACCGATCCTGCGTACTACAAGTGGACGCAGTGGATCTTCGAGGTCCTGTCGCAGCGCGGGCTCGCGTACCGCGCCGAGGTGCCGGTCAACTTCTGTCCGGCGCTCGGCACCGTGCTCGCGAACGAGGAGGTCCACGACGGCAAGTACATCGAGACCGGCGACCCGGTCGAGAAGCGCTTGCTCACGCAGTGGATGCTGCGGATCACCGAGTACGCCGATCGGCTGAGCGAGGATCTGAAGGGCCTGGACTGGCCCAACGGCACGCTCAAGGCGCAGTTCGACTGGATCGGCAAGTCGATCGGCGCGAACGTGGTCTTCAAGATCGCGGGTCGCGACGACGCGATCACCGTGTTCACCACCCGTCCCGACACGCTGTTCGGCGGCACCTGGGTCGTGCTCGCACCCGAGCACCCGCTCGTCGATCAGATCACGACGCCGGCGCAGCAGGCCGCGGTCGCGGCGTATCGCGAGGAGGTCGGCAAGCGCAGCGAGCGCGACCGCACGACCGAGGCGGCGGATGCACCGAAGACCGGCGTGCCGACCGGCGCGTTCGCGGTCAACCCGGTCAACGGCGCGCAGATCCCGATCTGGATCGCGGACTACGTGCTCGCCAGCTACGGCACCGGTGCGGTGTTCGCGTGCCCCGCGCACGACGAGCGCGATCACGCGTTCGCGACGAAGTTCGGGCTGCCGATCATCGAGGTGGTCAAGAGCCCGGGCGACGTCCAGGCCGAGGCGTACACCGGCGATGGTCCGCACGTGAACAGCGCGTTCCTCGACGGACTCGACATCGCGGCCGCGAAGGACAAGGTCATCGCGTGGCTCGAGGAGCGCGAGCTCGGCGAGAAGAGCGTGCGCTACAAGTTGCGCGACTGGCTGTTCTCGCGCCAGCGCTACTGGGGCGAGCCGTTCCCGGTCTACATCGCCGACGACGGCACGCCGAAGCTCGTACCGCAGAGCGAGCTGCCGGTCGCGCTGCCCCAGATCGACGAGTACAAGCCGACGGCTGATGGCCAGCCGCCGCTCGCGCGCGCCAAGGACTGGCTGCACTACAAGAGCTCCGAGACCGGCGAGACCGGCACGCGCGAGACGAACACGATGCCGCAGTGGGCGGGCTCGTGCTGGTACTACCTGCGCTTCCTCTCGCCGCACCGCGACGACGTCGCGTGGGATCCCGAGGAGGAGAAGTACTGGATGCCCGTCGACCTCTACGTCGGCGGCAACGAGCACGCGGTGCTGCACCTGCTGTACGCGCGGTTCTGGCACAAGGTGCTCTACGACGCCGGCTACGTCTCGACGAAGGAGCCGTTCCAGCGCCTGTTCCACCAGGGCATGATCCACAAGACGTCGTTCCGCGACGCGAAGGGCAAGTACCACCACGATCACGAGGTCGAGCAGCGGGACGGTGTCTGGTACGTGAAGGGCACCGACGACGTCGTCGAGACCAAGCTCGATAAGATGTCGAAGAGCCGCTACAACGTCGTCAACCCCGACGACATGTGCGCGGAGTACGGCGCCGACGCGATGCGCCTCTACGAGCTGTTCATGGGACCGCTCGAGGATGGCGTCGAGTGGGAGACCAACGGCGTCGCGGGGACGCGGCGCTTCCTCGACCGCGCGTGGCGGTTGCTCGTCGATCCCGAGACGGACACGCTGACCACGAAGGTCTCCGAGGACGCCCCGGTCGATAACAAGGAGCTCGAGCGCACGCTGCACGCGGCGATCAAGAAGGTCACGCAGGCGGTGACCGACCTGCGCTTCAACACCGCGATCTCCGAGATGATGGTGTTCGTCAACGAGGCGACGAAGGCGCCCGCGGTGCCGCGCGAGTGGTTCGAGATGTTCGTCAAGATCCTGTCGCCGTTCGCGCCGCACCTCGCCGAGGAGATGTGGCAGCGGCTCGGCCATCGCTCGTCGATCACGTACGTGCCGTGGCCGGCGCACGACGACGCCAAGCTCGCGCGCGACACGATGCTGATCGGCATCCAGGTGTCCGGCAAGCTGCGCGGCCAGATCGAGGTGGCCGTCGATGCGTCGGAGCAGTCGATCCTCGCGGCGGCCAAGGGCGACGCGAAGGTCCAGTCCTTCATCGCCGGCAAGCCGATCAAGCGCGAGATCTACGTCAAGGGCCGGCTCGTCAACCTCGTCGTCTGATCGATCAAACCGATCGGGGATTGAGGGGGAACGATCAGGATCGATCCGTGAGGATCGATCATCGATCGATCAGACGACGCGATCGGCGAGTGCTCGATCGCCTGGGCCGTTCAGGCCTGCGCGGTGATGCCGGAGATCGCGGTGTTCGCGGTATCCGTCGCCGCCTTCGTGGTGTCGCGTGCCGACTTGACCGCGTTGCCGAGCAGGCGCTCGGTACCGGCCAGCGTCTCGCCGACGCCTTCATCGACGCGCTTGGTCAGGCTGCGCGCGAACCGGAACAGCGCCGCGGCGCCCTTCTCGGCGAAGTCGATGCCGTTCTCGACGATCGTGCGGAGCTCGCCGCGCGCGTCCTGCAGCACCGCGATCACCGTGCTCTGGCCGCGGTCGGCGACGTCGAGCGCGAGGTTCGCGACGCCGGGGACGAAGCCGGCGCGGTCGGTACGGGTAAAGGTCGGGGTCGTGGTCGTTTCGATCTTGGTCGCCATCACTGTGTTCTCCTCTTTGGCCACACCATAGACGCATTGCGTCAATCCGCCAGTCCTGGTGCGCTAACAGCTCCTAACGCGTCGCGTCAGGCGTATGCTAAGTCCATGGAACGCGAGTTCATTCCGGTGAATGTGGCGGTGCTGACCGTGTCCGACACGAGAATCGCCGAGACCGACACGTCCGGCGCGTACATCGCGGACCGCCTCGGCGCGGAGGGGCACCGCATCGTGGCCCGGGCGATCGTGGCGGACGTCGAGACCCGGATCCGCGCGCAGCTCGCGCAGTGGATCGCCGACCCCGAGGTCGAGGTCGTGGTCGCGACCGGCGGCACCGGCGTCACCCAGCGCGACGTCACCCCGGAGGCGCTCGCGCCGCTCATCACCAAGCACATTCCCGGCTTTGGCGAGCTGTTCCGCCACCTGTCGTTCGCCGAGATCGGGACCTCGACGATCCAGAGCCGCGCCGATGCCGCGCTGTGCGGCTCGACGTTCGTGTTCCTGCTGCCCGGCTCGACCGGCGGCGTGAAGCTCGGCGTCGACAAGATCCTCGTGCCGCAGCTCGATCACCGGCTCAAGCCGTGCAACTTCGTGATGCTGCTGCCGCGGATCAAGAACGAGCAGGCGAGCTAGCCGCGCAGGCCGTGCTTGCGCAGGAGCGTGAGCAGGTACGGCCGATCCATGCGGGCGATGCGCGCGGCCTCCGACGCGTTGCCGCCGGCGCGCTCGATCAGGTTCTTCAGGTACGCGGCCTCGAAGTGCGCGAGCGCGGCGGCACGTGCATCCCGGTACGCGGCGATCGCGCCGGGTGCGGTGCCGAGTGGCTGCGCGAGGTGCGTGCTGCTACCGCTACCGCCGGGACCGCCGCCGAGATCGAGCTCGCCCATGACGAGCGCGGCCTCGACGACATTGCGCAGCTCGCGCACGTTGCCGCTCCAGGGGTGCGCGCGGAGCTGATCGATCGCGCCCGCGAGCGGGCCGAGCTCGGCGACGCCGGTCAGGCGCTGCACGAAGTGCGCGACGAGCGGCTCGATATCCTCGACGCGCTCGCGCAGCGGCGGGATCAGGATCTTCGCGACGGCGAGGCGGTAGTAGAGGTCGGCGCGGAACCGGCCGGCGTTGACCTCGGCGCGCAGGTCGCGGTGGGTGGCGGCGAGCACGCGGACATCGACGTCGATCGGCTGTGCGCCGCCGACGCGGGTGAACGCGCGGCGCTCGAGCACGCCGAGCAGCGCGGGCTGAACGTCGAGCGGCAGCTCGCCGATCTCGTCGAGCAGCACGGTGCCACCCGCCGCGCGCTCGAACGCGCCGGCGCGCCGCTGGTCGGCGCCGGTGAACGCGCCCTTCTCGTGGCCGAACAAGATCGACGCGATCAGCGACCCGGGCAGCGAGCCGCAGTCGACGACGACGAGCTCGTGATCGCGGCGCGGGCTCGCCTCGTGGATCGCGCGGGCGATGACCTCCTTGCCGGTGCCGGTCTCACCCTGGATCAGCACCGACGAGTCGACGCGCGCGACACGGTGGACGAGCCGCGCGACCTCGCGGATCGCGTCGCTGTCGCCGACGAGATCGGTCGAGCGCGGCACGTCGGTCGGTGGTGGCGCGACGGCGGAGCCCGCGTCCTCGACGGTGAGCGTGGTATCGCCGAGCCGCAGTTGCGTACCGGCCGGCACGACCGCGCGCTGAAGCCGGACACCGCCGCACCACGTGCCGTTGCGGCTGCCGA
>DAIRFU010000425.1:0-6296 GCA_036794935.1 Kofleriaceae bacterium
CGAGGATCGCGACGATGCCGTGGTCGTCGCGGCGCCGGCTCAGCCGGCCGAATCCCTGCTTGAGCGCGATCGCGGCGGCGGGCAGCTGGATCGTCTGGAACGGCTCGAGGCCGGCCTCGGCGCACGCCTGCATGCGTGCCGCGATCAGCGGATCGGTGTGGGGCGAGAACGGCAGCTTGTCGATCACGACCAGGCTCAGCGCATCGCCGGGCACGTCGATGCCTTCCCAGAACGAACCGGTACCGAGCAGGATCGCACCCGGCGTCGCGCGGAAGCGGTCGATGAGCGTCGCGCGCGGCGCATCACCCTGGACGAGGCGCGGGTACGGAGCGCCGGCGAGCCGGGTCGCGGCATCGCGCAGCGCGCGGTGCGACGTGAACAGGAGGAACGCGCGGCCGCCCGTGATCGCGAGCAGCTCGAGCGTGCGCTGCGCGGCGGCGGCGGAGAACGCGTCGTCGGCCGGTGCCGGCAGATCGCGCGGCACGTAGAGCATCGCCTGGGTCGCGTAGTCGAAGGGCGATGTCACGAGCAGCTCGTCACAGCCGTGCGGATCGTCGAGCCCCAGGCGCGCGCGCTGGTAGCCGAAGTCGCCGGCCGCGGTCAGCGTCGCCGACGTGAAGATCGGCGTCGGTCCCGACGTGACGATGTGGCGACGGACGAGCTCGCCGACCTCGATCGGCGACGCGGTCAGGAGCGTCCCGGTCGGCCGCACCTCGCCCCAGTAGACGTGGCTCTTCTCGCGCTGCTCGGCGATCGTCGCGAGATCATCGCGCAGCTCGCGCGAGCGGCGGGCGAGCCCGACGAGGCTGGCGCGGGCACCGGCGTCCTCGCTCGGCTCCTGGTCCGGCGGCGGTTCGCTCTCGGCCTCGGCGGCACGGGCGAGCTCCTCGAGCGCATTGTCGAGCTTGAACCACGCGTTCTGGCGCTCGGGCGCGTCGAACAGGCCAGGCGGCAGCGGCATGCGCGATTCGCTGGTGCTGATCAGCTCGCCGCGGATCTGCGCGAACAGCGAGACGCCGGCACGCTCGACCGCGTGGATCACGTCGTCGGCGGCGCGGCCGGTCCACAGCGGCATGCGCGCGAGCGCCAGGTGGGCATCGCGGACGAGCTGGGCGAGCTTGTGCGTCGATACGCGCGCGCCGAAGTGCTCGGTCGCGACGTCCTCGAGCTGGTGCGCCTCGTCGAAGATCACCGCGTCGTGCTCGGGCAGGACCTTCGCGCCGGCGTGTGCGGCGCGCAGCGCGCGGTCCGCGAAGTAGAGGTGATGGTTGACCAGGATGAGCTCCGCCTTCTCGGCGAGCCGTCGCGCCTGGGTGACGAAGCAGCGCTCGAAGTACGGGCAGCGCGGGCCGACGCGGGCATCCGGCGTGGTCGTCACCTCGCTCCACAGCGGCGCCGACTCGGCGAGCCACTCGACCTCGGCGCGATCGCCGGTCTCGGTGTGCTCGGTCCAGTCGACGAGGGCGTCGAGCTGCTCGGTGCCGCCGCGCGAGGCGGCCTCGGCGAGCTTGCGCCGGCACACGTAGTTCGACACGCCCTTGAGCACGACCGCCGAGAACGGCCGGGCGAGGATCGTGCGGAGCAGCGGGATGTCGTGACGCGCGATCTGATCCTGCAGCGCGCGCGTGCCGGTCGACACGACCACGCGCTTGCCGGACTGCAGCGCCGGGATGAGGTACGCGAGCGTCTTGCCGGTGCCGGTGCCCGCCTCGACGATCAGCGGCCGCTCGTCGGCGAGCGCGCGCGCGACCGCGGCCGACATCGTGCGCTGCTCGGCGCGGTCCTCGTAGAACGGAATCGCGCGCTCGAGCCCACCCCCCGGCGCGAGGAGGTCTATCACGTGGTGCGGGCCGCCTTCTCGACGTGGCCGCTCGTGCCGAACCGGCGCGCGAGCTCGTCGAGCACGCGCTCGATCGGGATGTCGCGGGCGGTGAGCCCGACCATGACGTGGAACAGCAGATCGGCGGTCTCGTGGACCACCTTGTCGTCGGGCCCGCCCGGCAGCTCGGCGGCCAGCTCGCCGTGTTCCTCGGCGATCTTCTCGAGGATCTTCGGCATCCCCTTGTCGAGCAGCGACCTCGTATAACTCTTCTCGCCCGTCGCCGAGTCGCGGCGCGCCTGCAGCACTCGAGCGAGCTGCTCGAGGATCGTCACGGCCGGCGCGCCGTCGTCGTCGGGACCGTCGTCGCGGTGAAAGAAGCAGCTCGTCGTGCCGGTGTGACAGGTCGGCCCCGCCGGCGTCGCGCGCACGAGGACGGCGTCGAGATCGCAGTCGATGCGCAGCTCGACGAGCGCGAGCGTGTTACCGCTGGTCTCGCCCTTCTTCCACAGCGCCTGGCGCGACCGCGACCAGAAGTGAACGACGCGGGTCTCGCGCGTCAGCCTCAGCGCCTCGGCGTTCATCCACGCCAGCATCAGCACGGTGCCGCGCGAGGCGTCCTGCACGACGCACGGGACGAGACCTCGATCGTCGTATGCGGGCTCGAGCACGCCCTACGTTCTCCCGGCGGCGATCGCGCTGTCAACGTCTGATGGCGAGACCGCGCCCGGTGAGGAACGCTTTCGCCTCGCCGATCGTGTGCTGGCCGAAATGGAAGATCGAGGCGGCGAGTACGGCGTCGGCACCGGCGAGGAGGCCGTCCGCGAGATCGGCGAGCTTGCCGACCCCGCCGGACGCGATCACGGGCACGCCGACCGAGGTGGCGACCGTCTCGATCAGCTCGAGGTCGTAGCCGAGGCCGGTGCCGTCGCGATCCATGCTGGTGACGAGCAGCTCGCCGGCGCCGAGCTCGGCGACGCGCTTGCACCACTCGATCGCGTCGAGCCCCTCGGGCGTGCGGCCGCCATGGCTGTAGATCTGCCAGCCGGCGTCGCCTCGCTTCGCGTCGACCGCGACGACGATTGCCTGGTTCCCGAACCGCCGCGAGATCTCCCGCACCAGCTCGGGCCGCCGGATCGCGGCGGTGTTGACCGCGATCTTGTCGGCACCCGCCTCGAGCAGCCGCTCGGCATCGGCCACCGAGCGCACGCCGCCGCCGACGGTGAGCGGCATGAACACCTGATCCGCGGTGCGCCGCACGATGTCGACGATCGTCGCGTGCCCCTCGGGCGATGCGGAGATGTCGAGGTAGCACAGCTCGTCGGCACCCTGGCGCTCGTACGCCGCGGCCTGCTCGACCGGGTCGCCGGCATCGCGCAGCTCGACGAAGTTGATGCCCTTGACGACGCGGCCCTGCTTGACGTCGAGGCACGGGATGATGCGCCGGGAGAGAGTCATGTCGACTCTCCGTGGGCAGCGCGGGCTGCCTCGTCGACGGTGAACCGGCGATCGTAGAGCGCGCGGCCGACGACGACCGCGGCGATGCCGGCCTCGCGCAGGTGCACCAGATCGGCGAGGCTGCCGACCCCGCCCGATGCGATGACCTCGCAGCTGACCGCGCGTGCGAGCTGTGCGGTGACCTCGACGTTGGGGCCGACGTGAAGGCCGTCGCGCGCGACATCGGTGTAGAGCAGCGCGGCGGCTCCCCACCCCGCGGCGCGTGTGCCGAGCTCGGTGGCGGTGACGTTGCCGCTCGCCGTCCAGCCGTCGACCGCGACCACGCCGTCGCGCGCGTCGACCGCGACGATCACGCGGCCGGGGTGGGCGCGGCACGCCTCCTCGACGAGCGCGGGTGACCGCACCGCGGCGGTGCCGAGCACGACGAACGCCGCGCCGAGCTCGAGCACGCGATCGATCGCCGCGCGGTCGCGGATCCCACCACCGACCTCGACCGGCAGCGGCGACGCCGCGACGATCTCGCGGATCAGCGCGACCTGCTGCGGCGCGCCCGCGAACGCACCGTCGAGATCGACGACGTGCAGCCGATCGGCGCCGCCGCGGGCGAGCTCGGCGACCAGCTCGCCCGGCCGGTCGTGGAACACGGTCGCGCGGTCGCGGCGGCCCTCCTCGAGGCGCACCGCCTTGCCATCGAGCAGATCGATCGCCGGGTAGAGCTTCACGCGGTCTCCACGAACGTCTGGAGCAGGCGCAAGCCGGTCGCCTGGCTCTTCTCCGGGTGGAACTGGCAGGCGAACAGGTTGTCCTTGCGGATCGCGGCGCAGAACGCCACGCCGTGCGTCGCCTCGAGCGCGGTCATGCTCGGATCCGCGGGCACGACCACGTACGAGTGCACGAAGTAGACGTGATCCCCGTCGTCGATGCCGGGGACCGGCTGGACCGCGCGCACCTGGTTCCAGCCCATGTGCGGGATCTTGAGCCGCGCCTCGCCGGGGCGGAGCCGTACGACGTTACCGCGCACGAGGCCGAGGCCGGCGCAGTCGCCCTCCTCGCTGTGATCGAACAGGACCTGGAGGCCGAGGCAGATGCCGAGGTACGGCACGCCTGCCGTGATGCGCTCGCGCAGTGCCTCGCCGAGCCCGCGCTCCGCGAGACCGCGCATGAACACGCCGAACGCGCCCTGCCCCGGCACGATCAACTTGTCCGCTTTGCGGACGACGTCGGGATCGCGCGTGACGATGACATCTCCGCCGACGTGCGCGACCGCGCGCTCGACCGAGCGCAGGTTGCCGGAGCAGACGTCGAGGAGCGCGATCACTCCGTGAGCGTACCCTTTGTCGACGGAATCGCACCTCCGAGGCGCGGGTCGACGCGCGTCGCCGCATCGCACGCGCGGGCGAATGCCTTGAAGATGCACTCGATCATGTGGTGGGCGTTGCCGCCGTAGTGGACGTTGACGTGCAGGTTGCACTGCGCGCGCGTCGCGAACGCCGCGAAGAACTCCTTCGCGAGCTCGCAGTCAAAGCCACCGATCCACTTGCCGTCGAGCCCCTGGACCTTCCACACGAACGCCGGCCGGCCGCAGAAGTCGACGGCGACGGTGACGAGCACCTCGTCCATCGGCAGCGTCGCCGAGCCGTAGCGCACGATGCCGGCGCGATCGCCGAGCGCCTGCTCGAACGTGCTGCCGAGCACGAGCCCGATGTCCTCGACGGTGTGGTGACCGTCGATCTCGATATCGCCGGTCGCCTTGATCTGCAGATCGAACACGCCGTGGCGCGCGAACGCGTCGAGCATGTGCGAGAGGAACGGCAGCGGCGTGTCGATCGAGCGCGCGCCGGTGCCGTCCAGATCGAGCTCGAGGCTGATCTGCGTCTCCTTGGTGTCGCGCTCGATGCGGCGCCGACGTGCCACAGCTCGTTCCACAGCTCCTTGTATCAGTCCGCCATGGGGCGTACAACGATCGCATGCGCGGCTATATCCTTGTTAGCTATTCGCTGTTTGCGTTGCTGGTCGGGTGTGGTGGAGGCGGCAACAAGAAGCAGGTCGAAGCTCCTTCGGACGACGACACGCAGGTCGAGGCGACACCCGACGCGAAGCCGGAGACCGAGGCGGACCGCGTGCAGGCGCGCATGAAGCTCGCCCAGGAGATCATCCCGGAAGGCTCGTCGTGCCTGCCGCAGTCGCTCAAGGAGGAAGGCGCGCCTCGCCTCCAGCTCGCCGCGGTCGGCAAGGATGCCGTCGTGTGCGCGATGGACGAGAACAGTGATCGGCTGCTCGGCCCCGTCGGCTGCTGGACGGTCGACCTGACGAACGGCAAGCTGACGTACAAGAAGCCCGCGCCGCTGCCCGGCCGTGGCTTCTCGGTGCACCTCGACGGCAAGTGCGCGCGGGGCTTCTGCCTGCCCGGCGAGCCGGCGGGCGACGTCGCCCACATCGCGTGGAACCTCGACGGCACCAAGGTCGCGGTGCTCGTCGGCGACGAGGTGCACCTCTTCGATGCCGCCAGCAAGGCGCACGAGTCGTCGTTCTCGATCCGCGGCGACAAGGGCCTGTCGAACGATCCGAAGGCGGTCCACTTCGTGGACGGTACGATCCTCGTCGAGGGTGCCTCGCAGGGCCCGTACTCGGCCGTCTGGGTGTTCAAGACCGACGGCACGCAGGTCGGTCCGATCACGTCCCTCGGCAGCCGGCCGGAGAAGCCGATCTCGACGTACCACGGCTCGTTCTCGATCCTCGACAAGACGCGCGTCGCGCTCGGCGAGAAGGGCATGGCGACGCTGACGACGTACGACGTCACGAACGGCGCGCGCGCGAAGCTGGTGCGCAAGGTGCCGAAGCTCAAGTGCAAGAAGACCGAGCTCGACGCGTTCTGGGTCGACGGCGACAAGGTCACCGACCGCTGCAAGGAGAGCATCAACAAGGCGTCGGGTTACCTGATGGGCGCGACCGTCGTCGCCGGCGCGAAGAGCTTCCTCGTGCTGCTGCGCGGTGACCGGCTCGGCGAGCTGGCGGTGAT
>DAIRFU010000929.1:0-1803 GCA_036794935.1 Kofleriaceae bacterium
CCAGTCGAGGTAGTTGCGCACGACGGTGGCCTCGGCCGACATCGGCGACATCTGCTTGAGCTTCTTGAGCTCCTTGAGGCAGCGCTCCTTCGCCTCCTTGCTCATCTTCTTCGACTTGATCTTCGACTCGAGCTCGCTCAGCTCGTTCTTGAACTCGTCGCGGTCACCCAGCTCCTTCTGGATGGCCTGCATCTGCTCGTTCAGGTAGTACTCTTTTTGCTGCTTCTCCATCTGCTTCTTGACGCGAGTGCGCAGCTTCTTCTCGACCTGACGGATCTCGATCTCGCCCTGCATCAGCTCGCCGAGGCGCTCGAGGCGCTTGGACGGCGACGGGGTCTCGAGCAGCTCTTGCTTGTCCTTGAGCTTGAGCGCGACGTGCGCGACGATCGTATCGGCGAGCCGGCCCGGCTCCTCGATCGTGCGAACGGAGACCAGCATCTCGGGCGGGATGCGGGTGTTGAGCTTGACGTAGTCCTCGAAGACGTCCTGCACCGAGCGCATCAGCGCCTGGACCTCCGTGGTGTCCTCGTCCGGCTCCTCGACATCATCGACGTCGCACACGAAGAACGGATCGACCTGCGAGAAGCCGCGGATGCGCGCGCGCGCGCGACCCTCGACGAGGACCTTGACCGGCCCCTTGGGAAACCGCAGCAGCTGGATGATGTGACCGACGGTGCCGATCGCGAAGATGTCCTCCTGGGACGGGTCGTCGGTCTTCGCGCGGCGCTGCGCCGCGAGCAGGAGCTGCTTGTCACCGGCCATCGCGTCCTCGAGCGCGAGCAGTGACTTGTCGCGACCGACGAACAGCGGCACGACCATGTGGGGGAACACGATGATGTCGCGTAGCGGGAGCAAGGGCAGGCGATAGCCACTACCCCGTGGCTCGCGGTCGTCTTTCATGGTGACGATACTTTAGGGCGGACGGCTACTTGGGCAAGAATTCCGGGCGGAATGGGGTGAATTTGCCGCGCTCATCGTGGTTCTGATGCCACGATTCGATTGTGGCGAGGGTGCACAGCGAAGGTAAGGATCCCCGCAAGATCCTTGATCGCCCGTAAGGGAGCTTTCAGTGAGGCCGGGTGGCATCCGTGGTGCTGCGCGTGCGTCTTGCACACCCCCATGCACGCCACCGAGCAACCGCCTCTTGTCGAGGCCTTCCTCCTGATCGAACAGCCTCGGCAACGCCTCGGGCACTGGACCAAGGCGCTCGCCGCACTCGACGGATCCGGCGCGCCGTCGCCGACCGCGATCGTCGCGTACTACGATCCGACGAGCGATCAGGCGCTCCTCGATCTGCAGTACGACGCCGCGAGCGCGAACATGAAGTTCGTCGTCGACGTCGCGCTGCTCGCCGAGGTCGGCATGGTGCAGCCGGCCGAGCTGTCGGAGGGCGAGCGCGTGCGGTTTCTCGCCGAGCGGCTGCCGCTCTGCACGATCCGCGTCACCACGCAGCGCACCGCGGTCGGCGCGCTCGGCGAGCTCGTGCGCAAGATCAAGGAGCAGCGCGCGAACCACAAGCTGTCGACGGCGCCGCCACCGATCCCGCCGGCCGCGATGGCCCGCAGCGTCCAGCCGCGCGGCGACACGCAGGACCCGGTGATGCTGGTGACCGCGAAGGGCACGCGCGACAACCTCGAGCGACTGCCCGACAAGGACGCCGCGGCCGCCGGCGCGATCGGCGATGGCCCCGAGCCGCCGCCCCCTCCGCGCCGCGACGAGACGCCGGTCCCGCGCCGCGATGTCACGGCGGCGGACGCTCCGCGCAGCGACGAGCGCGCGGGCCAGCGGCGCAGCTGCGAGGAT
>DAIRFU010000426.1:0-5036 GCA_036794935.1 Kofleriaceae bacterium
CCCCGCCCGTCATGCCGATGGCGGCGATCACGAACGACAGCTCGCCGTTCTGCGCGAGGCTGAGACCGGAGCGGATCGACGGCTGGATGCCGCGGCCGGTCGCGAACGAGCCGAGCGACACGCCGAGCGGCTTCATGACGAGGACGACGACCGTGAAGATCAGGATCGTCGGCAGCTCGTCGAGGAGCTGGACCGGCGCGATGGTCATGCCGATCGAGACGAAGAACATCATCGCGAACACGTCACGGAACGGCCGCACGAGCTCGAACACCTCGTGGCTGTGACCGGACTCCGCGATCACGAGCCCGGCGACAAACGCGCCGAGCGCGACCGGATAGCCGACGTGCTCGGTGATCGCCGCCATCCCGAAGCAGATGCCGAGCGCGACGATGACGAGCATCTCGGGCCGGCCCTGCCGCACGATCAGCCGGACGGCGCGCGGGATGACGAGCAGGCCGCCGACCAGCAGCGCGGCGAGCACGCCGGCGAGCCGGGCGATCGTGATCGCGAGGTCCATCGGCGCGAGGCCGGCGCCCGAGGACAGGCCGGTGAGCAGCGCGAGGAGCAGGATCGCGATCAGATCCTCGAACACGAGGATCGCGAACACGACCTCGGTGAACCCGCCCTTCCACTTGAGGTCCTCGAACGCCTTGGCGACGAGCATCGTGCTCGAGATCGCGAGGCACGCGCCCGCGAACACCGCCTCGCCGCTGCCAAAGCCGAGCAGGCCGGCGACGAGCGCGCCGACGACGAGCACGAGCGTGACCTCGAACAGCGCGGTGAGCCCGGCGCCGATGCCGACGCGGGCGAGCGTCGATAGCCGGAGCTCGAGCCCGAGCGCGAACATCAGCAGGATCACGCCGAGCTCGGAGAGCACGTGGATGTGATCCGCGTTCGCGACGAGCGGGACCGGCACGTGCGGCCCGATCACGAGGCCGGCGGCGATGTAGCCGAGGACCGCGGGCAGGCGCAGGGCCTGAAACAGCACCGTGATCAGCGCCGCCACGCCGAGCACGACCACGAGCTCGATGAGGACCTGCGAGCCGGTCATCGCTTCTTGGCGAGCGGATCGGGAAAGTGCCGCTTGCAGCGCGGGCACGCGCGGAAGGCAGCGGGCTTGCGCTCGACGAGTTTCTTGTACCCACACCACGGGCACTTGATGGTCGCCATCCGCGCGAGCGCCGATGCGATGGCGATCGGACTACTCATGCCGCCATGATAACAAGCTCACAGCTGCGCGCACAGCGGCTCGACGCGCGGTGTGGCCGGATGCGGCTTCGCGGCCAGAGAAAATCGCCACCCGCAGCGGGCCGCAGTCACCGCGCCGGTCGCCGGATCGAGCCGGGCGACGCCACCCGCGCTGGTGATCGCGAGCGCTCCGTCGGTGAGCCACAGCGCCTCCTGCGCGGTCGCGAGCTGCTGGAACCAGAGCTGCTTGCCGTCGAGGTCGTACATCGCCACCGAGGTCGCCGAGGTCGTGACGTAGCGCGTGCCGCGCGGATCGGGCCACAGCGCGACCGCGCCCTGCGTCGGCAGCGTGTGCAGGAGGGTGCCGCCGGCGTAGAGCGCGAGCTCGAGCTGGTGCGACGCCGTGTCGCGCCACGCGAACACGTGACCGGCCGCATCGGCCCCGGCGAACGGTCCATCGATGGTCGCGGTGGCCGACGGCTTGTCGAGCGCGCGCGGATCGCGCAGCCACTTGATCGTCGAGCGATCGCGCATCGAGACCTGCACGAGCTGGATGCCGTGCGCGAGCGCGGGCGATACCGGGATGAACAGCACCTGCTCGTACGGGCTCGGCTTCGCGATCCGCGCGACGCGATCGAGCCGGTGATGCGCGCGATCGAAGTGCGCGACCTCCGAGCTGGCGCCGAACGAGAGCGTGACGAGCTGCGTGCTCGGCTCGTAGTGGAGGACCTGGACCTCCGGCAGGCCGGTTCGCACCACGGTCGGACTGCCGCCGGCGCCCGCGACGAGCGCGATCTGCAGCGTCGTGTCGCCCGGCGCCGCGCTCTCGACGAGCCAGTCGTCCTCGCCGAGCCAGCGCAGCGCGGCGACCGTTCCCGACACGCCCGCGAGCGGCGCCGCGGCCCCCCGCAGATCCTTGTCGAGCACGAGCAGGTGATCGGCGACACCGACGACCAGGCTACCCTCGGGGCCGACCTCGGCGATGCGCGGCGACACGGTCTCGTAGCCGAGGAACTGCGTGGTGGTCGGAGTCGACAGCACGAGCTCGCCGTTCATCGCGGTCACCGCGCGGCCCGCGCCGGCGGCGAACATCGCCCGCGCGCGCACCTTCGGCGCTCGCGGGACCACGGGGGCTGCACGCGGCGTGGTCGCGGTCAGATCGAGCCAGCTCACGTGGTCGAGCCCGCCGAGCACGACGTGATCGTCATCCGCGAATCCGATCGCCGTGTCTGCCGGAGTGGGAGCCGGGCTCGCGAGCAGCGTGCCGTTCGCGACATCGAACACGGCAGCGCGGGCGACCTTCTCGGTGCGCAGCAGCGCGGCGATCCGCTGGTTGCCGGGCGCGAGCGCGAGCGAGACCTCGCCGTCGAGGTCGCCCATGACATCGATCCACGCGCCCCACGCGAGCACCGGCGCGAGCGCGAGCCAGCGGAGCTGACGCTTGCCGCCGGCGCGCTCGACGAGTGCGACCGCGCGCGTCGCGGACGCCGCGACCACGACGAGGCGCTGGCCCGGGTCGGTCGCGATCCGGCCGCGGACGACGCCGTCGACGTCGATCAGCGCGACCGTCTGATCGGCGCGCCACGCGAGCAGGCCGCGCGAGGTCATCGTCATGCCGGTCACCGCCGGGTCGCCGGGCAGCGAGACGTGCGAGAGCTGGCGCCCCTCGCCGTCGAGCTTCGCGAGGTAGAGGCCGCCGGCCTCGTCGAGTGCCGCCGCGAACACGCCGCCCGCACGCGCGCCGACGGCGAGCTGCTCGGGTGCCGGCATGTCGACGATGCGCGGCTCTTTGGTTCCGTCGAGCGCCGGCCACAGCCGGATGCCACCGAGCTCGTCGGCGGAGATCGCGATCGCGCCATCGGGTGATAGCGCGAGCGTCTGGATCGCGCCGGCGTGCGGCGCCTCGGCCACGGGCCGGCGCGCGTGCACGGTCGGGATCGGGACGCCGGCATCCGGGCTCGGCGGCGCGAGCGGCGTGGCGGCGGCCGGCCGGGCGAGCTCGGGAGCGCGTCGCGGTGAGCTGCAGGCCGCGAGCGCGCAGCCGATCACGGGGACGAGCGCGACCGCGGCGAGAGGTCTCATCACAGCATCGGATCTTCGCACACCGAGGTCATCGCGATCGGGTTCGTCACCGGCGGCGCATCGAGAAGCCCGAACGACCAGCCGCACTCGACGGCGGTCCGCTCGCCGCTCGCCGCGTCGAACATCACGACACCACCGATCGCGCGCGCGGCGAGGTGGGTGCCGTCGGGGGTGAACGCGAGCTGCGCGGCGCCCCACAGGGTCGCGCGCCACTGCTCGACGCCCGCCGCATCGACGACGAAGACCTCGTTGCCGCGCAGGGTCGCGAACCGCGAGCCGCCGGGCGCGACCGCGACGGTGGACGACAGGCCATCGATCGCGACGGTCGCGATTTTCTCCACACCGCGCCGGATCTCGATCCCGCCGGCCACCGCGATGTAGACCGTTCCGGTCTCGTCGATCTCGATCAACCGGCCGGTGAACCGCTTCAGGTGCTGCGGCGCGCCGTCCGCGCGAAACACGGTCATCGTGTAGTTCTCGTCCCGCTCGCGATCCCAGCCGACCGTGATCGCCGTGATGCCGTCCGTGCGCTCGGGATCGAACAGGCGCAGCGAGGAGACCGAGCCGTGCACCTTGAGCGCCGGTAACTCGTGCACCGCGTTCGTCGCGAGGTCGATGGCGAAGCGGTGAATGTCGCTGCCGACCGCGATCGCGAGCAGGCCGGCCTCCGGCGCCATCTCGACCGCATCGACGCTCGGATACGTGCCGAGCGCGACCGGGTGCTCGGGCTGGTCGACGTCGACGAGCGAGAGCTGGTACGCGCCGTGGCCCGAGACCTGCTTGATCACGTGGCGCTCGCCGGCGGGCCGCAGGTAGGTCCAGATGCCCACCGGATCGTGGCTCAGCTCGAGCGCCCGCACGACCGCGAGCGAGTCGTCGAGCCACACGAGGCTCGCGCCCGACATCGTCATCCACAGCGAGCTCGTGGCGGCGCCGAGATTGCCGGTGCCGTGCTGCTTGTAGCCGAGATAGTGCACGTGCTCGGTGTCGCTGAGGCCGAGGGCGGCGCCGAAGCCGGTGACCGCGAGGCCGTCGGCGACCGCGCCGGCATCGCTGGTCTGCCCGCGCGACGGCACCACCAGTGACGGCCCGGAGACCGCCCACGGATCGGCCGGCCGTGCCGCCGGCATGGCCCACCACTGCATGATCGCGCTGCTCATCACCGCGACGTGGTCGTCGTCGACGAAGCCGAGGCTCCTGTCCGCCCCCGACGCGAAGAACGTGTCGCCGACGCGGACCGGGACGATGCCGAGATCGTAGACCGCGAGCTTCGAGCTCGCATCGATCACCGCGATCCGGCGATGCGATGGCGACAGCGCGATCGCGTGATTCTGGATCGCGGTAGGCAGCGCGGCGCGCGCGCCCCAGCTCAGCTCGCCGGTCAGCGTGTGGAGCCAGCGCAGCGCTTGCTTCGTGCCGTCGGTCGTCACCGCGATCGCGCCGCCGCGCCGCGCGGCGATCGTCTCGATGCGCGTGCCCGGCTCGGCCGCGAGCTTGCCGCGCGAGGTGCCGTCGGCCGCGAGCCACTCGATGGTCTGGTCGGCCGCGCGCACCAGCACGCCATCGCCGAGCACGGTCACCTGCTCGTAAGGAACATCCGCCGGCAGCTGGACGTCGCCGCGCACCGAGCCGTCGCGGCCGAGCCGCACGAGACGCACGCTGCCTGCGTCGTCGAGGACGGCGGCGAGCAGATCGTGATCCGCGTGCGTCAGTGCGAGCTGATGCGGCGCGATCACGGACACCGGCACCGGTTCGCGGGTCCCGTC
>DAIRFU010000426.1:5046-6281 GCA_036794935.1 Kofleriaceae bacterium
CACAGCCGCACGCCGCCGATGCTGTCGAACGTGATCGCCGCGTCACCCTGCTCGGTCACCGCGACCTGTTCGATCTGCCCGCCGTGCGGCACGCCCTCGACGATCGGATCGGGCCGGGCAGGTTCCGGCAAGACCGGCGTCGCGTCCGCAGGGCTTGCGTCGGGTGCCGGTGCGCTGGTGCACGCCGCAAACACGAGCAGGATCAGGCGCCTCATGGAGGGTAGAAACGCATCGACCCGTTCAGTTGTTCTGTAACGTTCTACTCGAGTCCGTGATGTCGGTTACCCGTGTGCTTTCGTGTGTTTCGCCCGGACTGAACATTTGCACGACGCGGTCGCTTTCCTAGAAATTATCGTTGAGCCGTCGTGCGCCAGATGTTCAAACCGTCTTGCGCGGCCACGGGGTCGGTCGCAAGGCAGCAGGAGGTAGTAAGAGATGGCGCTCGGTACCGTGAAGTGGTTCAACGATGCCAAGGGCTATGGATTCATCAGCCGGCAGGATGACGGGAAGGACGTGTTCGTCCACTACTCGTCGATCTCGGGGGATGGGTTCCGTACGCTCAATCAGGGACAGACGGTGGAGTACGAGGAGCAGCAAGGGCCCAAGGGGCTGTTCGCGGCTCGGGTGATAAAGGTCATCGAGCTCGCGTAACGCGGCATCACCGCGCGAGCTGCGTGGCGCGATAGTCGCCCGAGTTCGTCCGCGTCAGCACGACCGCGAAGCTCGCCTTCGCCGTCCGCACTTGCAACACGACGTTGCCCTCGGGCAGAGCGGCACCGCCGCTGCTGTATTCGTTCGGCGCGAGTAGCTTCCAGTCCTTCATCGGTCCGGACTCGACGATGAGATTGCCGTACATGTCCTTCAGGTCGCCCTTCGTCTGGGCGGCGACCTGGCCACCGGCATAGAACGGCACGGCCGAGTACTTCACCAGCTTGTCGACCTGCGCGGTCGCGAACGCGCTGACCCAGAGGTTGGCGGCGAACAGCGCCTGCTTGTCGGTGACCGACGAGTCGGGCGAGACCTTCTGCTTGGCGCGGCCGTCATCGGGCGTGACGGTAGTGCCGTGCGAGATCTCGGCGAGCTTCTTCTTCTTGCCGGGCAGCTTCGCGACGTTCGCGACCATCGCGCCATCGTCGAGCACGCCGACGCCGCCGTCGTCCGGCACCGACGAGAGGATGTAGGGCTCGACGTTGAACGTGCCGCACTGGCGCCAGTTGCGATAGAAGCCCCAGCGC
>DAIRFU010000037.1:0-2869 GCA_036794935.1 Kofleriaceae bacterium
ATGAGACTCGTTGCCCTGTTCGCGCTCACCTGCTTCGCCTGCGTCGTCCACACCGCGCCGCCGCCGGCCGCACCCGGTCCTGCGTACGGCACCGCCGCGGCGCCGGGCGGCCAGGGCTGTCCGGACGGCACCAGCTGCAACTGGTCGTGCGACGAAGGCAACTGCGCGTTCGCGTGTCAGCCCGGAGCCACGTGCAACGTCGCGTGCGACGGCGGCAGCTGCCAGCTCGACTGCATGGACGGCGCGACGTGCAACCTGGAGTGCGACGGCGGCAACTGCGGCGCCCAGTGCGGCCCGGGCGCGACCTGCAATCTCGAGTGCGATGGTGGCGCCTGTCAGGCCGCATGCTCGCCGGATGCGTCGTGCTCGGCCGAGTGCGACGGCGGCGGTTGCAGCTGAGCGCGCACGCCACACCACCGACTGGGCGGCCGCGCTGACCTGACCGCGCCACGGCCGAGAGCTATCCTCCGAGCGAGATGGATCTCCAGGACGTGCCGCTGCTCGTCGACGGTGAGCTCGAGCTTCACCTCGTGGAGCGCACGCTCGGCGATCCGCGCCGCAACTGGGTGCCGGCGTACCGCTTCGACATGCGGGTCGGCGGCACCACGGCCGGCACGATCAGCCTGCGCGTCGGCCGCACCACGTATGTCGAGCGCTACGCCGGGCACATCGGCTACGGCGTCGAGCCGCCGTACCGCGGCCATCGCTACGCCGCGCGTGCGGTCACGCTGCTGTTCGACCTCGCGCGCCAGCACAGGCTGCCGGCGCTGTGGATCACGTGTAACCCCGAGAACGTCGCGTCGCGGCGCACGTGCGAGCTGGTCGGCGGTGAGCTCGTCGAGATCGTCGACTTGCCGCCGGAGACCGAGATGTACAAGGAAGGCGAGCGCCAGAAGTGCCGGTACCGGGTCCGGCTGTGAGGTCCGTCGTCGCGTTCATCAAGCTCGGCCGCCCGCTGTTCCTCGGCGGCGGCTTCATCCTCTTCGGCCTCGGCGCGGCGATCGCGGCGGCGGCCGGGCACGCGGTCGACCTCACGCGCTACGCGCTCGGCCAGGCCGCGGTGACCGCGTTCCAGCTGATGACCCACTACGCGAACGACTACTTCGACTACGACGCCGACCTCGCGAATGCGACGCCCACGGCGTGGTCCGGCGGCAGCCGCGTGCTGCCCGACGGCGAGCTGCCCCGCTCCGTCGCGCTGATCGCCGCGGGGGTGCTCGCCGCGATCGGGATCGCGCTGACCACGAGCCTCGCCGCCATCGGGAGCGGCGGGTGGACCTCGCTGACGCTCGCGATCGTGTTCGTGCTCGCGTGGACGTACAGTGCGCCACCGGTGCGGCTGTGCGCGCGCGGCCTCGGCGAGCTCGACACCGCGCTCGTCGTCACCGGGCTGGTGCCATGGCTCGGCTTCTATCTCCAGGCGCCCGACCTGCGCGGCGTCGGCGCGCTCGCGCTCACGATCGTACCGCTCGCGCTGCTGCAGCTCGCGATGCTGATCGCGATCGAGTTTCCCGACGCCGCAGGCGATGCGGCGACCGGCAAGCGTACCCTCGTCGTGCGGCTCGGCGCGCCCGCGGCCGCGTGGCTCTACGCGGCCGTCACCGCGGCGGCGTTTGGGTGGCCGCTCGTCGCGCTCGCGCTCGGTCTGCCGTGGCTGGTCGCGCTCGCGCTGCTCGTGCCGGCGCCGATCGCGGTGTGGCGGATCGCGCGCGTTGGCGACCACGCAGATCGTCATGCGTTCGAGCGGCTGACGTTGTTTGCGGTGTTCCTCGTCGTCGCGACCTCCGCCGCCGCGCTCGTCGCGTGGCTCCTGGTACAACGAGGCGCGCCATGACGATCCTCTACCTGCACGGCTTCGCGTCGGGACCGCAGTCGACGAAGGGCGTCGCGTTCGAGCAGCACTTCGCAGCGCGGGGCATCGTGATCGAGCGCATGAACCTGCGCGTGCCGTCGTTCGAGCACCTGCGCCTGTCCGCGATGATCGATACCGTGCGCGCCGCGATCCCGGGTGACGGCTCCGCGATCCTGATCGGCTCGAGCCTCGGCGGGCTCACCGCCGCGCGCGTGGCCGAGCGCGATCCCCGGGTCCGCGCGCTGATCCTGCTCGCCCCCGCGTTCCAGCTCGTCGCGCGCTGGCGCGAGCAGCTCGGCGCCGAGTGGGATGCGTGGCGCGCGAGCGGCACGCGCGAGGTCGATGACTACATGACGCGCGGCAAGTCGCGCATCGACTTCGGCTTCGTCGAGGACGTCCAGGCGATCGACCTCGGCTATCCCGACGTCCGCGTGCCGACGCTGATCCTGCATGGCACCGGCGACGAGGTGGTCCCGATCGAGCGCTCGCGGACGTTCGCGGCCGACCGGCCGTGGGTGCGCCTCGTCGAGCTGGCCGACGGCCACGAGCTCGTCGCGTCGCTGCCGGTGCTGCTCGCCGAGTCCGAGGCGTTCCTCGCGCGGCACGCGTCGTGAGATAGTGGGCACCTCGTGAGCCACGAGGATGTCAAATTCGCGGTGGTCGCCCTGTCGGCGATCTTCTTCGTGATCGATCCGCTCGCGATCATGCCGATCTTCCTCACGATCACGAGCGGCGACAGCATCGAGCAGCGCAAGCGCACGGCGGGGCGCGCGGCCTTCGCGGCGTGGCTGACACTCTCGATCTTCGCGGTCGCCGGCGGCCTCATCTTCAAGGCGCTCGGCATCTCGATGGGCGCGTTCAAGATCGCGGGCGGTCTCATGCTGCTGCTGATGTCGATCGACATGATGCGCGCGCAGGCGTCGCCGACGCGGTCGACGCCCGAGGAACAAACCGAGAGCATCGCGCGCGACGACGTCGCGATCATGCCGCTCGCGATCCCGATGCTCGCCGGCCCCG
>DAIRFU010000037.1:2879-19123 GCA_036794935.1 Kofleriaceae bacterium
AGCCGCGGCGCGTGGCACCCGATGCGGACGGGCGCGGTGTTCGCCGCGGTGACGATCACGTGCGTCGCGTCGTGGCTGCTCATGCGCAGCGCGGCGAACGCCGAGCGCATCTTGCCGAAGACGCTGCTGCGCGCGCTCGAGCGGATCATGGGCCTTCTGCTCGCCGCGGTCGCCGTCGAGTTCATCGCGGGCGGCGTCCGTGACATGATCCAGGGATGACGCGCTGGCTCCTCGTCGTCGCGCTCGCGGCATGCAGCACGCCGAAGCGGGTCGAGGCGCCGCGGCCCGATCCGTCGCCGTGCCCGCGCGTCGCCGATCACCTGGTGTCGCTGATGACCGGTGCGACGAAGTACCCGCCCGAGGCAGTCGATCCGCTGCGTCGCGTGATCGGCGAGCGCTGCACGCAGGATCGCTGGAACGCGCAGACCACGCAGTGCCTGCTGTCGCTGACGAGCCTCGCCGACGGCGGCCGCTGTCAGGCGACGATGACCCAGGCGCAGGTCGATGCGTTCCAGCGCGACACCGCCGCGGCGGCGGCGGAGCTCGGCGGACAGCTCGAGCCGACACCCGCTGGCGAGTAGGCGCCGATCTTCGTGCGAGGTAGCTGACACACGCCGAGCGCCTCACTACCGATTCACGTAAGCGGTGCCTCATTCCGATGCGCGAGCCGAGTCGCGACGCGCGGTTACGCGATCGCGATGGCGACCGCTGCCTACCTGGCGGGCTTGGAGCGCACACCCGCGATTGCGTAGCGTGACGTCATGGGGGATTTCGAGGCTGCTACGGACGCGGCTGATCGCCACGTGCCGCGCGACGAACGAGACGTCTTCGAGGTGGAGACGGCAGTGAACCACGAGCCGGCGGCGCTGTTCGCGCAGCACGCAGAAGCTCCTTCGACGATCGCCGAGGCCGTGATCGGGCACGCGGGGGCGCAGGTTGCCGCGGCCGAGGGGGACGAGAGCGTGCCCGATGATCGGCCGACCCGCAGGCAGCCGGCACTCGAGTTGCTGGCGCTGCACGCCGCGAGCTCGCTCGCCGGCAACGCGTCGGCCGCGATCGTCGCTCCGCCGTCGGTCGCAGCGACAGCGGCGCTCGCCGCCGACGAGGATCTCGCGATCCCGGTCGAGGGCGCTCCGGCTGCCATCGATGAGCGGGCGGCGGATGAGGGAGCGGCGGATGAGGGAGCGGCGGATGAGGGAGCGGCGGATGAGGGAGCGGCGAATGAGGCAGCCCCGGATGAGGGAGCGGCGGATGAGGCAGCCCCGGATGAGGGAGCGGCGGATGAGGCAGCGGCGGATGAGGCAGCGGCGGATGAGGTGGCGGCGCGTGAGGGCGCCGGCGAGCGGGAATCGACGCTCGCCGTGGAGCCGAGCGAGCGACCTGTCGCGTACTCGACGGTGATCAACGCGGTCCCGAAGGAGATCGACGACGCGCACACCGAGCAGCTGAGCGGTGCATCGGCCACGCCGACGACGCAAACGCCCGCGCTCGAGACCGACGCCGAGCACGCCGACCGGATCGCGCAGCAGCGCGGCCTCCGGCCGATCACGCGGCCCGGGATGCGAGAGGCCCGCGTGCGGCGGCGCTGGGTGATCGCATCGACCGCGATCTCGCTGGTCTGCCTCGCGGTCACGGCGACCGTCGTGGTCTGGGCGCGCGGCGAGGTGGGGCGCGCCCGCACCGCACGCGCGGCCGAGCCCCGCGAGCTCGTCGCGAGCAACACCGGCACGGGCACGCGGGTGGCGCGACCCGCGCAGCCGGCGGTCGTGATGCCCGGCATCGCCCCGGCAACGCCGACGTGCGCGATCCGCGTGACGAGCAACATCGAGGCGGCCACGGTCTGGATCGACGGCCTGCCGCACGGCACGGTGCCGGCCGAGGTCCCGGTGGAGTGTGGCATCGACTCGCTCGTCGAGCTGCGCCACCCGCGCTACGCGAGCTTCAAGCGCTCGCTGTCGGTCGCCGCGGGCGTGCTCGAGGTCGAGGCGCGGCTCGAGCGCGAGCAGACCGAGCTCACCGTGTGGTCCGATCCGCCGGGCGCGACGGTCACGTACAACGGGCACGCGCTGGGCAAGACGCCGCTGGTGACCCATGTCAACCGCTACGAGCACGGTACGCTGTGGTTTCGGGCGCGTGGCAGGGCCGCCGACTGGCGCAAGATCATTCCGAAGCAGGCCAAAAAGACGGTGAGCGTGACGCTCGAGCCCCGCACGTAACTTCTGCTTCGAGGCACCCGGGTGCCCGTGGTAACCGTGTCGGCCATGCTCGCGGCCCCGCGTCAGCTGTTCTCGTACCGCCCCTACTGGGCGCACCGCTTCGGGGTGGCCCCGGTCCTGCCGACGACGCGCGCCGAGATGGACGAGCTCGGCTGGGATAGCTGCGACATCATCCTCGTCACCGGCGACGCGTACATCGATCATCCGAGCTTCGGCATGGCGCTGATCGGGCGGCTGCTCGAGTCGCATGGCTTTCGCGTCGGCATCCTCGATCAGCCCGCGTGGCGGACCGCGGAGAGCTTCACGGCGCTCGGCCGGACGAACGTGATGTGGGCGGTGACCGCCGGCAACATGGACTCGATGGTCAATCGCTACACGTCGGACCGCAAGGTGCGCTCCGACGACGCGTACTCGCCCGATGCCGCTGCCGGGTTGCGGCCGGACCGCAGCGTGATCGTGTACGCGCAGCGCTGCCGCGAGGCGTTCGCCGACGTGCCGGTCGTGATCGGCGGCATCGAGGCGAGCCTGCGCCGCATCGCGCACTACGACTACTGGAGCGACAAGGTCCGCCGCTCGATCCTCGTCGACGCGCGCGCCGACCTGCTCGTGTTCGGCAACGCCGAGCGTGCGATCGTCGAGATCGCGCACCGGCTCGCCGCGGGCACACCGGTCGAGCAGATCCGGGACCTGCGCGGCACCGCGTTCTTCGGGGTGCGCGGCGGCTTCGCCGAGGTCGACTCGACGACCATCGACGCGCCCGGGCGCATCGAACCGAAGCCCGATCCGTACGCGATGGCCGCGGAGCGGCAGGCCGCGGCGTGCGAGACCGGCGCGGCGGGCGAGGCGCCACCGCCGCCCGAGCCCCTGATCCAGCTGCGCGCGAAGAAGCCGGCGCGCGACGAGCAGGTCATCCGCATGCCGAGCTTCGAGCAGGTCACCGCGGACCCGGTGCTCTACGCGCACGCGTCGCGCATCCTTCACCACGAGGCGAACCCGGGCAACGCGCGCGCACTCGTCCAGCGTCACGGCCGCGTCGACGTGTGGCTGAACCCGCCGCCGCTGCCGCTATCGACGCAGGAGATGGACGCACTCTACGACCTGCCGTTCTCGCGCCGGCCGCACCCCCGGCACGAGGCCACGAAGATCCCGGCGTACGAGATGATCAAGTTCTCGGTGAACATCCTGCGCGGCTGCTTCGGCGGTTGCAGCTTCTGCTCGATCACCGAGCACGAGGGACGGGTGATCCAGAGCCGCTCCGAGGACTCGATCTTGCGCGAGATCGAGCGCATCCGCGATCAGACGCCGGGCTTCCACGGGATCATCAGCGACCTCGGCGGGCCGACCGCGAACATGTATCGGATGGCGTGCAAGAGCCGCGCGATCGAGGCGGCGTGCCGCAAGCCATCCTGCGTGTACCCCGACGTCTGCGATAACCTCGGCACCGATCACGGACCGCTCGTCGCGCTGTATCGCAAGGCGCGCGCGATCAAGGGCATCAAGCGCATCTTCATCGCGTCGGGCGTGCGCTACGACCTCGCGGTGCGCTCCCCGGAGTGGATCCGCGAGCTCGCGCAGCACCACACCGGCGGGTACCTCAAGATCGCGCCGGAGCACACCGAGCAGGGCCCGCTGAGCCACATGATGAAGCCCGGCATCGGCGCGTACGATCGGTTCAAGGAGCTGTTCGATCGCTACTCGCAGGAGGCGGGCAAGGAGCAGTACCTGATCCCGTACTTCATCGCCGCACATCCGGGCACGACCGACGAGGACATGCTGAACCTCGCGCTCTGGCTCAAGCGCAACGGGTTTCGGCCCGATCAGGTGCAGGCGTTCTTGCCATCGCCGATGGCGACCGCGACCGCGATGTATCACACCGGCCACAATCCGCTGCGCTCGCTCAAGGCGAAGGAGCGCGTGCACGTCGTCAAGGGCATCGAGCGCCGTCGCCTGCACAAGGCGTTCTTGCGCTATCACGACGCGAACAACTGGCCGATGCTGCGCGAGGCGCTGCGCCGGATGGGCCGCAGCGATCTGATCGGTGGCGGCAAGCACCACCTCGTGCCATCGTGGCAACCGGCCGGCACGGGACTGGCACGGCAAGGGAGCCGCGGGAGTAGGATCCAGCCCGGCGTCGCGCTGACGCAGCACACGGGGTTGCCGCCGTCGCCGCATCAGAGACCTCCGCGCAGGCGCAAGCCAGGGCGATAAGTCCGATCGCGGACTACACCGGGCCCTGTTGTGAGCGCGTCATCGCGCGGTATCCTCGCGAAACGCGAGATGGGGGTGCCTTCGCCATCGCCGGATGACTCCGGCGTCGTCACGATCGGGAGCTTGCTCGACGGCCGCTACCGTGTCGATGCGGTGCTCGGCGTCGGCGGCATGGGCCGCGTGTACAAGGCCGAGCACACCGGCATCGGCCGCGCGGTCGCGATCAAGGTGCTCCACACGCGCCTCGGCGGGAGCAAGGAGGCCGCGCAGCGCTTCCAGCGCGAGGCGCTCGCCTCGGGGCGGCTCGATCACCCCAACATCGTCGGCGTCAGCGACTTCGGCGTGCTCGAGGACGGCTCGCTGTACCTGGTCATGGAGGCGCTCGAGGGCGAGGCGCTGGGCAAGCGACTCGAGCGCGAGAAGCGGATCCCCTGGCCCGAGGCCCTCGCGATCATCCGCGGCGTGCTCGCCGGGCTCCACCACGCGCACGACAAGGGTGTCGTCCACCGCGACATCAAGCCCGATAACATCTTCCTCGCGCGCAAGGACGGCGAGCAGGTCATCAAGATCCTCGACTTCGGCATCGCGAAGCTCTACGCCGGCAACGCCGACGACCCGGCGACCACACGCGCCGGGCTCACCGTCGGCACGCCCGCGTACCTGTCGCCCGAGCAGGCGGTGGGCGGCGCGATCACGCCGGCGAGTGACCTCTACTCGACGAGCGTCGTGCTCTACGAGATGCTGACCGGCCGCGCGCCGTTCACCGACGAGGATCCGCTCGCGATGCTGACCGCCCACGTCAGCAAGGATCCGCCGCCGTTCACCGAGGTCGCACCCGATCTCGAGTTGCCGCCCGGGATCGAGCCGGTGATCCAGCACGGCCTCGCGAAGGTGTCGGTGGAGCGCATCAGCTCCGCGGTCGAGTACGTACAGCGCCTCGACGAGGCGCTGCGCGCGGCCGGCTTCGATCCGATGATGATGATGGGCATCCCGCACGTGTCGGGGCAGCTGGCGATCCCGACCGGCCCGCACGCGATCCCGATGCCGCCGCCCGGCTTCATGATGACCCCGCCGGGCGCCTACGGCATCACACCGGGCGCGACGCCGGCGTACGGTACATATGCGACGCCGCCTCCGGGCTACGCGACGCCGGTGCCGTACACGGATCTCGGCAGCGCGGCGACGCAGTCGCTCGATCACATGGCGGCCCACGTCTCGGGCCCGCAGCGCTCGCCATCGCTCGCCGATTTCCGCGAGCCGCTACCGCGCGCGCTCAAGAGTGCCGGCATCGCGATCGTGGCCGTCGCACTGCTCGGCGCCGCGTACTTCTTGTTCGCCGGCCGCAAGCAGGACACGAAGACCGCGATCATCACGGTGCCGGTCGCGGTCCAGTCACCGGCGCAGCGCGAGACCCTGTTCAAGGCGGCGCTCCACGATCTCGAGAGCGGCAAGACGTGCGCCGATCGCAAGGCCGCGATCCCGATCCTCGTGCAGCTCGGCGACGCGGACGCGATCCCCGCGCTCAAGAAGGCGCGCCGCCGCATGCGAGGCGGCGTCCTCGGTATCGGCGACAGCAACACGAACGCGTGCCTCAAGTCCGACGCCGAGGAGGCCATCGAGGCGCTCGGCGGCTCCCTGCGTTAGGCGCAGGTCACGCCGGGCGCGCTTTCCATTCCTTGAGCGTGAACACGTCGAAGTCGACGACGAGGCAGATCGGCCGGTCCGCGACATCGATCGCCCAGTAGGCGGCGTAGTCGCCGGCGCCGCAGGGCAGCGCGAGCGCGCGACGGCCATCGACGAGCGGCACCTCGATCGGCTGGATGCCGGTCAACGAGGTCGGCGGCACCGCGACGACACCGGGCGAGTCGCCGGTGACATCCATCAGCGCGAGCCAGCCCGACGTGACCGCGATGCGCGGCAGCTGGTCGGCGGACCTCGGCGTCTTCTGGCCCCTGTAGTGCGCGACCGTCCAGCGCTGGATCGGCGGCCGGCCGACGTGGATCACGACGGCGGCGAGCCGCTCGGTACCGTCCGCGCGGCGCGCGATCGACAGCATCGCGCGGAACTGGCCGGCGCCCACCGGGCGATCGAGCACGCGCCAGCTCTTGGGCACCGCGGGATCGAACAGCGCGAGCGCGCCGCCGGTGACCGGGAGCTGTAGCGGCAGCCAGCGGACGTCGATCTTGTGCGGGCCGAAGCGCTCGCCGTAGCGAGTGAGGCGCGCGATGTCGCGCGGTGCGGTCAGCTCGTCACGCGGCGGAGGCGGAGGAGCTGGCGCGGCCGGCAGCGGCAGCGAGGGCCGGGAGCGGGCGGCGGGGTCCTTCGCGGGGCTGCGGGCGGCACGGCCCTTCGCGGTGCTGCCGGCCGCCCGGCGCACGGTGGGCCGCTTCGGCGCGGTACGTGTCTTTGCCGCGGGCTTTCTGGCTGCAGCTCTCCCCTTCTGTGACTTGCCCTTCGTCTTCGCCACGCGCGCACCGTAACATTTCCACATGCGCCGCGTGTGTGCCGAGTGCAAGGCTCCCAACCGCATCCCCGCCCGTCACCTCGCGGACACCGGCACGTGCGGCAGGTGCGGCGCTGTGTTGCGGCCACACGCGACGCCGATCGAGATCGCGAGCGAGGCGCAGTTCGACGAGATCATCAGTGGCGCGCGCGTGCCCGTGCTCGTCGACTTCTGGGCCGCGTGGTGCGGGCCGTGCCGGCAGGTCGCGCCCGAGGTCAAGAAGGTCGCGCACAACCTCGCCGGCAAGGCGATCGTGCTCAAGGTCGACACCGACGCGCTCGGCGGGGTCGCGCAGCGCTACCAGGTGCAGAGCATCCCGAACTTCGCGGTGTTCAGCGGTGGGCGGCTCGTTCGCCAGCGCGCGGGTGCGGCCGATCACCGCCAGCTCGAGCGCTGGGCCGTCGCACCTCAATAGATCGCCGCGGCGGGCCGCGCGTTGAACGGCCCCATGAGCCAACTCGCCTGGACACTCGTCGCGCTCGCTTCCTTGGGTGGCGCGGCCGCCGCCGATACCGGCCGCATGCCCGGCCCGGACCTCACCGGCGAGGCGGTCGGCATCTCGCGATCGCATCGCGGCGTCGCCCAGGACTACCTCGTGCTGCCGAGCGGCGGCGAGCTGACCGCGCAGATGCGGTTCCTCACCGCCGACGTGATGCTCGACGACGGCGAGCTGCGCTTCTCCGATCTCGCGCTCTTTGGCCTGACCGGCCGCTGGTCGCTGTTCACGAGGCTCGAGCTCGCCGCGTCGGTCGAGCTATTGCCCAAGCAGCCGTCGTCCACCGACGAGAAGCCGTGGCAGAGCGTCGGGTTCTCGCTGCGCAGCCCGCTCGGCCGGCAGGTGGCGCTCACACTCGGCGGCGCTGGTGGTCACCTGCTCGGTCACCAGGGGATGTGGACGGCGGAGTCGTTGACCCTCGAGTGGAAGAAGCCGATCCACGAGCTGCTCGCGTTCGACGTGCAGGGCGGCGTCAACGGCCTCGGTTTATCGTCACGCGATACGACCCGCTCGACCGCGTATCTCACCGAGGCGTCGCTGCGCACGGCCGCGCTGTTCCGCGCGCCGAGGGGGCACTGGGGCGCGTGGATCGGCATCGCCTACGCGGTCCCGGTCCACCGCAGCGGCCGCGATCCGACGACCGAGCTGGCGATCGATCCCCAGCCGCGAGTCGACTTCCACATGGGCACGGTGCTGTCGCCGGTGAAGAAGTGGGACCTCTACGTCGACTTCGCGATCCTCGACCGCGGTGACGCGATGAACGCGGCGACCCAGCTGCCCATCCTCGATGGCGGCTTCGACCAGAAGCAGATCATCTTCGGCATCACCCGCCACATCGATCGCGGCAGCCGGGCCGACGTGGACGAGGACGTCGACGACGACGAGGATCCGGTTCGCCTGGGTAGCTTGTAGGGGTATTTTTCTACCCCGGGTGAGTTGCCTCCGACCCACGAGACTCCCCGAGCGAACCGCCGATCTGCCTGGAATCACGAGAGTCTGATCCACGGTATCGACCAGAAGGCGGTTGGCGTGAGGGTTGTAATTGAGCCGGCCCATGCAGGCTCTTGGCACCCCGACCCGGCACGTCTCCAGCAACCGCGACCGCCTCATCCGCGAGCACGCCGAGATTGCACGTCGCATCGCGCTGCGCATGGCGCGCCGGTGCCCGGACTGGGTCGCGCGCGAGGACCTGATCTCCGCCGGCATGGTCGGCCTGATCGAGGCGGCGGATCGCTACGACGACTCCCGCCAGGAGCCGTTCATCTCGTTCGCCGAGCACCGCATCCGCGGCGCCATCCTCGACGAGCTGCGTCGCGGCGACATCATGCCGCGCCGGGTGCGCCAGCTCGCTCGCAAGATCGGCCAGGCCATCAAGGAGCTCGAGAGAGACGGCGAGCACGCCAGCGACCAGCGCGTCGCGGATGCGCTCGGCGTGTCGGTCGACGACTACCGCACGGGGCTCGCCGAGCTCGTCCACGTCGAGGTCTCGCCGCTCGAGGGCGAGGAGCTGCGCCTGGTCGCGCACGACGCGGCGCCCGATGTCCAGGCGACCCATCGCGAGCGGCTCGGTCGCGTGTGCGGCGCGCTCGATCGCCTCGAGGCGCGCGACGTCACCATTCTCGGCCTCCACTACGTCGAGGACCTCACGTACCAGGAGATCGCGGACACGCTGAAGATCACGCCGTCGCGCGTGTGTCAGCTGCTGTGGCGCGCGGTCGAGCGGCTGCGCACCCACCTCGCGGACCAGACCCAGTCGATCCCGCTGCTCTCGCGCGGAGCCGCGAAGAAGGCATCATGAGCGCCCGCGTCCTGGTCGTCGACGACGATCCGGCGGTGTGCCGGGCCATCTCCAAGGTGCTCGCGCGCGACGGCTTCGACGTCTTCACCGCGGGTGACGTGCGCCCGGCGCTGGAGTCGGCCTCGCACCTGGCGCCGGATCTCGTGGTCGTCGATTACAACATGCCCACGTGCGGCCTCGAGGTCGTGCGCCAGCTCAAGGACGCCCACGGAGACAACATCTTCGTCGCGGTGCTCACCGGCGAGGACAGCGAGCCGATGCGCGCGCGCTGCCTCGGGGCGGGCGCCGATGCCGTGCTGATCAAGCCGATCGCGCCGACGGAGCTGCGCCGCAGGCTGACCGCAGCCGCCCTGGCTCTCAAGATGCTGCCAGCGGCCTCGTGATCGGCTGGATTCCATCGGACGAGCATGCGACCTTCATCGCTCCGCGAATGGAGGGACCCTCGGTACTGACCAAGGTCATGGTCCTCGAGGACGACGAGGACGTGTCACGTGCGATCGCGCGCAAGCTGCGCGCGGACGGGTGCGCGATCGAGGAGTCGATGGATCCGGTCGAGGTCCTGCGCCGGCTCGATGGCGGCGAGGGCGACTGGGACGTCGTCATCCTCGACATGGGCCTGCCCGGCATGACCGGGCTCGAGGTCCTGCACCGCTTCCGCCAGGCCGGCTCGCACGCCGCCTGCATCATGCTGACCGGCGACCGCAGCGCGCAGACCGCGACCGAGTGCATGCGCGCAGGCGCGTTCTACTACCTGACGAAGCCGTTCGAGCCGTTCCAGCTCGCCTCGATGGTGCAATCGGCGGCGCGCTACTCGCAGCTGCGCCGCAAGCTCGACACCGTCCAGGGCGGACCGGGGGACTCCATGCTCGTCGGCGCGTCGGCGTCGATGCGCAAGCTGCGGGCGGCGCTGGATCGCCTCGGCGAGCAGGACGTGCCGATCCTGATCCAGGGCGAGAGCGGCACCGGCAAGGAGCTGGTCGCCCGCGCGTTGCACGACCGGGGCGCACGTCGCCGCAAGCGGTTCGTCGCGCTCAACTGCGGCGCGATTCCGGAGTCGCTGATCGACAGCGAGCTGTTCGGCCACGTCAAGGGCGCGTTCACCGGCGCGACCACCGACCGCGCCGGCGTGTTCGTCGAGGCGGACGGCGGGACCCTGTTTCTCGACGAGATCGGCGACATGCCGATGGCGGTCCAGGCGCGCCTGCTGCGCGTGCTCCAGGAGGGCGAGGTGCGCGCCGTCGGTTCGAGCACCGTGCGCAAGGTCGATGTCCGCGTGATCGCGGCCAGCCACGTCGACCTCGGTGCCGCCGTCGAGCAGAACCGGTTCCGACAGGATCTGTACTACCGGCTCAACGTCGTCGTGATCCGGGTGCCGCCGCTGCGCGAGCGCCTCGATGATCTGCCGCTGCTCGCCGCCCACTTCCTGCGCAAGCATGGCGGCGCGAAACCACCGATGCTGGCGCCCGATGCGCTCGAGGCGATGACCGACTACGGCTGGCCGGGCAACGTACGCGAGCTCGAGAACGCGGTGCTCCACGCGATCGCGCTGCACCACGACGAGGTGATCGGCGCGGACTCGCTGCCCGCCGCGGTCGTCGGCCGCGCGCGCAGCAGCGTGCCCCCTGGTCGCGCGCCCCAGCTCGACGAGGGCGAGCTCGAGCCGCTGACCGAGGCGAAGCGCCGCGCCAGCTCGGCATTCGAGAAGCGCTACCTGATCAAGGTGATGGAGCGTGCCAAGGGCTCGGTGTCCGAGGGCGCCCGGCTGGCAGGTCTCGATCGTACGAACTTCCGCCGCCTGCTCCAGCGCCACGGCATCGACGCGACGACGTTCAAGTAGCGCGACACAGCGTCGCACGGCCATACACGCGCGGCGAATCGGGCCGATTCGGTACGCATGACGCCAGAACACCAGGGGGCCGAGAGTCTCCACGCGATCGGCGTGCTAACCCGGAGTACGGCGCACGATCTCAACAACTACATGGCGGCGATCATGTCGTTCGCCGAGCTCGTGCTCGAGGCGATCCCCGCGACCCATCCGCTGCGCGAGGAGGTGCAGGAGATCCTGTGCACCGGCGAGCGCGTGATCTCGAGGACCCGCGAGCTCGATCAGCTCGCCCGCAAGCTCGCGCCGATCGGCCGGTCATGACCGCGGTGCTCGCAGCGATCCACGCGCTCGAGGATGATCTCGTCTCGATCCTCCACACCGTGGATCTCGTGCTCGCCGCGCTGCCGGCCGACGATCCGCTGCGCTCCGACCTCGAGGAGATCCGCGCGGCCGCCGCGCTCGCGACCGCGCGGACATCAGGGTTCGTCGTCCAGACCGCCTCGACGGCCGGGCTGGCGACCGACTAACCATCCGGTACCCATGTCATGTTGTCAGGCCGATCGCGTGCGGTCCCCGTCCATCTGCTGCTGGTGCTCGCGCAGGTCTGCTTCGCGTCGCTGCCGATAGCCGGCAAGTTCGCGATGCGCGGCAGCATCGGCCCGGCGAGCATCGTGCTCGCGCGCGTCGCCGGCGGCGCCGTCGTGTTCGCGGTGATCGCCTGGCAGCGCGGCACGCTCTACATTCACCGGCGGGACGTGCCGGCGATCCTTGGCTGCGCGCTGCTCGGCGTCGCCGCGAACCAGGAGCTGTTCGTGCAGGGGCTCGCGCGGTCGACGGCGACGAACGCGAGCGTGCTCGGCGCGACCGTCCCGGTGTTCACCGCCGTCGTCGCGATCTCGCTCCGCCACGAGCCGCTGTGCATGAGGCGGCTGGTCGGGATCTCGATCGCGTTCGGCGGCGTCGCCGCGCTCGTCGGCGCGCACCAGATGTCGTTGTCCTCGGACCGCCTCGTCGGCAACGTGATGGTGCTGCTCAACTCGCTATTCTACGCGACGTCGCTCGTCGTCGTGCGGCCGCTCGCCCGGCGGTACGATCCGATCGCGCTCCTCGCGTGGCTGTTCATCGCGGCGGTGCCGATGGTGGCGCCGTTCGGGCTGGTCGAGCTCGCGCACGCGCCGCCGCTCCAGCTCGCCGATCTCGAGCTCATCGCGTTCCTGATCGCGGTGCCGACGGTCGCCGCCTACGGGCTCGTCCAGATCGCGCTGCCGTACACCGAGGCCTCGCGGCTCGCCGCGTACATCTACTTGCAGCCGGTGATCACCACGCTCGCTGCGATGGTGCTGCTCCACGAGCACCCCGGCCCGCGCAGCATCGTGTGCGGGCCTATCGTGCTCGCCGGCGTGTGGCTAGCAGCGAAGCGAGCGCGATGACCAGTCCGGTACCGCCGCTGCCCGGGCCGCCGGTCCGGCATCCGCAGCCGTCGTCCGCCGCGATGCCCTGCACGTAGATGTGGCTGGTGATCACGATCCGCTGGTTGAGATCGTTGATCAGCTCGAGCCGGTAACGGCGCAGCGCCTCGCCGGGCGCATCGGTGAACGTCACCGTCGTGTCCGCGCCCGCGATCGGCTGCTGATCGAGCTTCTCGCCGTCGCGCCAGAGCTGGACGAACGTGCCGTCGCCGCCGACGACGTGGGCCGACACCGTGACCTCGGCGAGCCCGTCGAGCGTGTCGCCGATCTCGGCGTCGCCGATCGTCATCTCGACGAACGGATCGTCGGGACCGCGCAGCTGCAGCACCGTGCGGCCCCTGCGGAGCGCGTCGAGGATCGCCGCCTCGCTCAGGTTGTCCGCGAGCACGAGGGTGGTCGGGCTGCCGATCGGCGACGCGGTCGGGCCGGTGTCAGTGCCGGCGCGGTGATCGTCGCTGCCGCCGACGGCCGCGATCCGGTTGCCCTGCGCGAGCAGCGAGTCCCACAGCGTGACGGCGCGCGGCACGAACGCCTGCACGCCGATGTCGAAGTTGCCCGTGATCAGCTCCATCGCGGTGACCTGATCCCACGGCGTGTCCTCGACGTGCCCCCACTGGCAGCCGATGCACTCCGCGCCGAGATCGAGCACCGGGTGGTTGACGATCAGCACCGCATCTTGCGCGGCGACGTCGGCCGCGATCCCGGCGACCGTGCGTCCGTCGTAGCCGAGGCGGTGGTCGATGTAGCCGCTCGTGCCGACCGAGTTCGCGTGGCCGCTGTACGTCGTGATCTCGCTGCCGCGCAGGAACAGCAGGTCCGGCTCGGACGCCTGATACGCCGCGAGCAGCGCGTGCTGCGCGTACGTGTTGTGATCGGACAGGTTGACGAAGTCGAGGCCGCGGCTCTTCGCGAGCGTCGCGATCTCGTCGAACGTCGCGCTCGCGTCGCCGCTCTGGACCGAGTGGACGTGGAAGTCGCCCTTGTACCAGCGCCGCTCCGGCTTCAGCACGACGGGCGAGAACGCGGCCTTCGGCTGCACCGGCAGCGTCTCGTCGTCGCGGCACGTCACGTCGATCGCGTAGTGGCCGCCGGTCGTGTCGAGCTTCGCCTTGCCGATCACGACCGTCCAGGTCCCGGGCGTGATCGGGCCGGGCAGGTAGCCGCGCGATGACTGGTCGACGCCGATGATCGCATCGTCGGTGAGCCCGCCACCCCAGCCGCGGTAGCCGTCGGGGCCCCACACGCCCCAGTCGAGGATCACGTAGGTCGAGCCATCGGTGTGCGAGATCTGGATCTCGGCCGTGCCGGCCGGTACCTCGAACGCGACGTCGGCGTAGTCGCCGCCGGCGGCCGTGACGTCGCCCTCGTAGTGCATGGTCGACAGCACGACAGCGACGGCGGCGAGCCCCATGCCGCTATCGTACTACGCGGGCAGCCCGGTCCACTCGGCCGACCGGGTCCACAGCTGCTTCGCGAGCGCCTCGTCGTCGGCGAGCTTGTTCGGCCGGCGCTCCTTGCCGTCGCGGTCGTAGTAGCGGCCGGTCTCGGTCGCGAGCTCCGGCGCGGTCGCGCAGCGGATCGACGTCTGCGCGCCCTCCTCGGGCGTGACCATGAACTTCTTCATCACCCAGCGCACTGGGCCGGGCACGCGCCGCCACACATCGGTGGCGACCACGCCGGGGTGCAGCGCGTACGTCGTCACGTTCGTGCCCTCGAGCCGGCGCGCGAGCTCCTTCGTGAACAGCACGTTCGACAGCTTCGAGACCGCGTACTCGGGCAGGCCGGTGCGCGATCTCGTCTTCGCGCGCAGCGCGTCCCAGTCGATGCGGCGCGCCTGGTAGTGCGACGCGCTCGCGACGTTGACGATGCGCGCCGGCCCGCTCTCCTTGATCCGGTCGAGCAAGAGGCGGGTGAGCAGGTAGTGACCGAGGTGGTTCGTGCCGAACGTCAGCTCGAAACCGTCCTTCGTCGTGCCGCGCGAGCCGGCGAGCCCGGCGTTGTTGATGAGCCCGTGGAACGGGATCTTGCGGGCGAGCAGCTCGTCGGCGCAGCGGCGGACGGACGCGAGATCGGCGAGGTCGAGTGCGACGAGCTCGACCTGCGGGTTGCCGGTCTCGCGCTTGATCTCGTCGATCACCGGCTGCGTGCGCTCGACGGAGCGGCACGCGACGATCACGTGGGCGCCTCGCCGGGCGAGCTCGCGCGCCGTGATCTTGCCGATGCCAGAGCTTGCGCCCGTGATGACGTAGGTCTTGCCCGAGAGATCGCCCATCGCGCAAACATGGAGCCGGACCGGGCACCGTCAAGAGCCGAGATCGCCACGAATCGGCCTCGCTAGTGGCGCCCGCGGTTTGTCTTCCATGGCGTCGCGAGAACGTGGTACGTCCCGGCGCGGAGGCCCGCACAGGACGACCAAAGACGACAGCCCGACGGATGCAGGGAAGCTGGTGACGATCACATCTAGGCCAGCACAGCCCCCGCTACTGTGACCGGGGACGACGCGGCACGGCACACGTGCCAGCCACTGGGAAACTGGGAAGGCGCCGCGAAGGACGAACCGGAAGTCAGGACACCTGGCCGTCGCGACCTCGGGGTAGAGGAACGCGTCGCGTTCGCCACCCCTTGTCACGTGGGGTGACGAATGAACCAGCGAGCATCGCTATATCTTCTGCTCGCGCTCGCGAAGAGCGCAGCCGCCGACGACACCGTCGGCGAGGAGACGATCATCGTGATCGATCGCGCGCCCGATCCGGACGCCGATCCCGCCGCGCGCGACCGCGACCGCGCACTCGGCGACGCGCCGTTCGTCACGATCATCCACGCCGACGATCATCCGGCGACGACGTCGGTCGCCGGCGCGATCGGCACGTCGGTGGGCGTGCAGTCGCGCTCGCTGGGTGGACTCGGCGCGTACGAGTCGATCTCGGTGCGCGGCGCGGCGCCCGGCCACACCGCGGTGCTCGTCGATGGCGTGCCGCTCCCCCGCCTCGCCGCGGTGACGACCGATCTCGGCCGCTACTCGCTCGACGCGTTCGGGCAGGTCGAGCTGTATCGCGGCGCGGTCCCGATCGAGCTCGGCGGCGCCGGCGTCGGCGGCGCGGTCAACCTTGTCACTCGCCTGGGACCGGGCGAGCAGGGCGAGCGGCTGCGCGCGTCGCTCGGCGTGGGCTCGTTCGGCGCGCGCCACGCGCGGCTGGCCTATGGTGATGCGCACGCCGGCGGCCGGGTGCTGTCGGCGACGACGCTCGGCTACCAGGCCGCGGCGGGCGACTACTTGTTCTTCTCGGACAACGCCACGCGGCTCACCACGGCCGACGACAGCTATCAGACGCGGCGCAACAACGGGTTCGAGCAGCTCGACGCCGCGACGCGCTGGGGCCTCGCCGATCGGAGCGCCGCCGCTGGCGTGCGGCTCGCCGGCAAGCGACAGGGGCTCCCGGGAGGCGCGACCCAGACCTCGCTCGAGGCGTCGCTCGCGACATTCGACGCCATCGCGGATGCCCACGTCGAGCACGCCGCCGGCGCCGCCCGCGTGCGCGAGCAGGGCTACGTGCTCGTCGAGCGCCAGCGGCTGCGCGATCCGGCGGGCGAGCTCGGGCTCGGCACGCAGGAGCGCGGCTACCTGACGGTCTCCGCGGGCGCCGGCTCGACGTGGCGGGCATCGCTCGCGCGCCACCGCGCCACCGCGGGTGTCGCGCTGCACGTCGATCGGTTTCGCGACGAGGATCT